>JAPPEF010000112.1 GCA_028875335.1 Gemmatimonadota bacterium | reverse complement strand
TGTAGAGGTCGCTCTTTTCAATTTGGGCATGTGTCGGCAGTACTAAGCCCATGACCAAAACGGCGGATATAGCTATTCCCAGCATCGAGTGGTCCACTCCAATGGGTTTGAGCAAAGAGAACTAACTGTCAAAGGACGTAAAATTCTACCGGCGGTACTGCAAGTAGATTTCCACCTGCTCAACCCGCAAAGGCACCCGCAGCCGCGCATCCCGCTCTCGCAGACGCAGCCGGACTTGGTGGACGCCGCGTCCCACTTCTGCCGCAGTCAAGTTCCAGCAAAGCCAAGCGTTCTCCGATACATCGCTCGGGTCGGACGCATCTTCAGCCGCTGCATTGCGCACCACCGGCACTGCCAACGCGACCCCATCGAACATCACTTCGATCCGATCGGCAGGCGACCAATGGGCCATTTCGATCTGCAACTCAGCGGCAGCCAACTGGCCCTCGGTCTCGACCTCGTCGCCGACGCGGATATGGAAGACCGGCCCACTGTCAGTCAGCGTGGGATACAGCGTCACCGGCACCTCGCCGTACAGGCGGTCGTCGCGCTCGGCATCCACTCGGTTCCCGGTCTTGGGGCCAATGCTGCGGTGTAGGGCGGTGTACACTTTGTCTAGGCCGGCTAGTGTTTCCGCCGATCCCATGGTAGTGAGCAGCGGTCGATGCGTCTGGGCATGGCCGTGCCAGTTGAACACGTACACCCCGTCCGCTCCACGCGCTAGCTGATCTTGGGCCAAGCCGCGGAACCAATCCACCCGCCACACCCCGTGGGGCCGCAGCCGCCGCGCCTGTTGCCGCCCATCCGAGTCAAAGCCAGCGTAGAAGCGCACGCCGTGGGGCTGGCACAGCTCGACAAACTGCTCGACCTCGGCTCCTGGATCAGTCCCCGAATTGCCGCCGCTGATAACCACATCGCACAGCCCATCTCGCACCCAAGTCTCCACATCGTAGCCAATGCGGCGGCAGGCTTCAAAGGTCGTGGCCACGCGCACGGCCACGTGAAAGGGCCGCCCCCGCTCCTCGGCGATCTGGTCGGTCTGCTTCCGAATGGCCTGCATGAGATCGGTCAAAACGTAGCGCAAGCGGTACGCATCGTCGGCTGGCAAGTGGAAGGCGTGCCGCTGCCAATCCAATTCGACGCCGTCCCAATCGGCTAGGCGGCAGGCCTCGACGACGCGCTGCAAGATATAAGCCCGCACTTCGGGGATGGCCATATTCCACGAAGTCGAAGCCCAGCCCGGTGCCTGGTCCTCGCCCAAAAGCCACTCGGGGTGCTCCTGCCGCAGCGGTGTCAGATCGGCCCGTTGCAAGCCGCCCAGATCGCCCGGACGCAAATCCCAGAAGTGGTTGTCGTTCATGCGCAGCGACGGCAGCACCGCCATGCCCAGTTCGCGCCCGCGCTGCACCAGCGCGCCGTACAAATCGTCCCCCCGCTCGAAAAAGGCGAGAATATTTTCAGTGTGGCGCATAGTCTGCACTGAATCGTAGCGCCGCTCGGTCGATGCGCCTACCACATCCAATTGCTGCGACGGCCACGGCACTTCGTGGACGCCCACGCACCAGCACAAGGCCCCCACCTGAGTATCGGCTAGGGGCGCGTACACTTTGTCGAGGAACTGCGCCAGCGATTGTGGATACTCGCTGTACCCGTGAGGCGCACCGTCCCAGTTGTACACAATGCCGTAGTTGGGCGCGGCCGTTCGCTCTGCCATAGCTTCCTCCAGCGCGTTAAGTTGGTCCAGCAGGCTGCACTGCATAGTTTATCAAGGTAATTCACCGGAAACCTAATGAAGAGAGGACGATCACACCATGAGCTACTACCTCTACGTGCCAATCTCGACGGACAACCAATTGCTCGTCTTTGCCATGGATGCCGACTCGGGCCAACTCGAGCCCAAACACCAGATCACCCTGAGCAAAAACGGCTTCGCGGTTGCCGCCGACCCCAAGCGCCAATGCCTGTACGTCGGCTTGCGAGACGGCGACGAGCACGCTATTGGCAGCTATGCCATCGATCCAGCCACCGGAGCTTTGACGCCCCTCGGCGAAGTGGCGGTCGCAGCCATGCCCTGTTATTTGTTCGCCGATCACACAGGTCGCTTCCTTTTGGCGGCTTATTACGTCGGCGGCATGGCTACAGTCCACGCCATCGGTGGCGACGGTGCTTTGCAGGACCCGGCCGTCGATACCTACGAGACCGAGCGCTTCGCCCACTACATTGCCACTGATCCTTCCAACCGCTACGCCTTTGTGCCCCACGTCGAATCGGCCAATTCGATCTACCAATTCCTCTTTGACGCCGATACCGGCAAACTAAGCCCCAACCCGGCCGTTCCCATTCTGGCCTGTGGACCGGGCGAAGGGCCGCGCCACCTAGCGTTCCACCCCCACCTCGACGTGGTGTACGCCGACAACGAGCAAGGCTCCAGCGTTACCGTGTACCGTTTCGACACTGACCAAGGCACGCTGCAAGCAGTGCAAACCGTATCGACCCTGCCCGACGAAGATTTTCCCGGCCGCTCAGCCAACAGCAACGCCCAGCTTCACATCCAGCCCTCCGGCAAGTCGATCTACGCCTCCAACCGGGGCCACGACAGCATCGCGATGTTCGCCATTGATCCAGCCACCGGCCTGATCCGCTCGCTGGGGCAACAGCCCGGCGAGGCCACCCCTCGCCCCTTTGCCATTGAACCCCAAGGCAAGTTCATGTACGGCGGCGGCGACGGCTCCACGCGGCTGGTCTCCTACCGCATTGACGAGATCGGCCGCCTCGAACCCTTTGGCGCGCCCTACGAACTAGGCGGCAGTACTTGCTGGGTGTATCCACTGAAAGTGGGTTAGAGGATTCGTCTGGAAAGTCAGGTCCAACAGCCCGTGGACTAGGAAGCGGATATGCCCCACGTCCACGTCCATCCGGCGGCCCGCAAAGCCCCGGCCCAAGTCGCGCTTGGCAGCCCCTTCGGCCCCTTCGTGGTTGTCGATCTTCACAAGTCCATTCCCTTTACTGGGGTGCCTGGCAGCGTTCAAGAATGGCCAGATTGTAACTCCAGCCAATTTCTCAGAAAGCCCTAGCTATCCAAGTATCGCTCTAACGCCTCTTTGACCACTTGGTTGAGGTTTGCGCCTTTTTCCTTGGCGTAGAGGGCTGCCCGCCGATGTAGCTCGCTGCCCATCCGCACGTTAAAACTGCCTTTGAACGGCTGTTCGGGTTGTCGTCCTTCCTGCCGGCATAGGTCGAGATAGTCGTCCACCGCTTCTTCAAAAGCGGAACGCAGTGAGTTTACATCCGTCCCCTCGTAACTGACGAGATCGCGGATAAACTCGATTTTGCCGTAGAGAATCCGGTCGTCGTCGTCGTAGTGTGCCGAGCCGGTATAGCCCTTATGAGTCATCGTATTTTTCATATTAGTCCCTCCTGTTCGAGGACTTCGAGAATCTGATCCACCTGATATTTCCTAAGCGTGTTACTTGGATGTGGCCGATGGAGACAGATAACGCCGTGGTCCGGGTGTAAAAAACGTCTTCTCGATCCGGTCGTCTTTCCGGGTTTGATAGATTTATAGCCTAAACTCTTTAACAAACTGACGAGTTCGTCCCACGTGAAATTGCGTGGATGTCGTCGCAACTTTTCAATGAGCTTGTTCCTGCGAGCCATAAAAAGAATCTATGCCCTTTTTGCGAAACAGCAACTATATTTAGTTGCAAAGTCAATTATAGCTGCGATAGAAAGCAAATGCTCTATGAACACCGAAGAACTCACCGTCACCGCTGGTTGGATTTTCTGCAATCAGGAGTGAGCTGTGCTTGATTGCTGCGGTGGATTGGGGTATCTTGAGCACCGAGCTGTCGGCTGATCTCCTCAACCTCCACTTTGGGGGCCGCGATGAGTTCTTCCCGCTTTAAGTCTCCCACTTCCGATTTCGATCTCGCCGAATTGGTCCGTCGCCTGCGACGAGGCCTGCTCCTGTCCTTGGCGGTGGCCGTCGGCCTTATGTTGGTCTTCGTTGCCCTCAACCCCTTTCGACAAGTCGAGATCAAAGCCCCTCGGCCTCTCACCACTAAATTCATCAAGCGCGAACCCCGCTTGACCAAGCCCTTAGAACTGCGCAAGATCCCCAAGCCCAAGCGCCAACTAGCCCGCCGCCAAGTCCACTTGGCTGCCGCCCGCCTAGATCAAGTGCAGGCCACGACCAACTTCAATGTCCGCTCGTTGGTTTCCAGTCACGTCGGCAACTCGGGCATTAGCTTGTTCAAGCCGATTACCGATAACGCTGCGAACAGCTTTGCACTTGAGCCCAAGCTCGTCTCCACCTCGGTGACCAGTACGCGGATGCCGGAGCACAAAATCGACATGGCCTTGGAGATGCTCGATGTCAACAGCATGGATACCGGCCGCTACCGGGCCATGGTCGTCCAGGACGTCGGCGATCCCCAAGCGATCAAGGGATTCATCAAAATAGCCCATGTGATCTCGGCCCGCGGCGTTACCGAGCAAATGGATAACTTCAGCAATTTGAATTTGCGCTCAATCGAGGCCTTGTGCGATGTTATCAATGAGTACACTGGACTCAAAGCCGAGTTTATCGGCACGATCACCTACGACGACAGACGCCTGCTCGAATTGCCTATTCTCATCCCCCAAGGCTCACTCAACGAGGGTGAAATGGAAAATTATGCCCGCTATATGATGTCCGGGGGCTTCATTATGGGAGGTTACCATAGCGAAGCCTTGATAAAGTACGGAGACTTAGTGCCAGGGTATGATTTCTGGTCCGAACGCCTACTCCCGGACCATCCCATTTTCAATGCCTTTTTCTCTTTGAAAGGCGGTACTGGGGGCCATATTGACTGGAGGGACATCGTCACCGGGTACTTCATCCGCGGCCGGATGGTCGGTATTGGCGGCGTAGGCTGGGGCAGCGACCCGCGCCGCAATCAGATGGCGATCAACGTGATCATCTACGCCCTGACCCAGGAAGGCTCCATCACCCAACGCCTCATGCAGGGAGTCAACTGAGGTCAGGTTGCCCTCGACTTCACAAGCGTCTCCTATACTCACCAGAAAACATTTTCCCGAGAGATTTCCCATGGCTATGACCGAAGAAGAACGCTTCCGCTTTGATCTCACCGGCTTTTTAGTGCGCCCCGCCATCCTCACCCCCAGCGAAGTCGCCGCCATCGTCGATCAGATCGACCGCATCAAACACGACCCCGAATCGCTGCCGCCCGAACACCGCGACGTGCCCGGTGGCCCGGCCAGCGTACTGATTGACCATCCCCAAGTGGTCGATGTAATTCGGGAAATAATTGGGCCGGATATAAGATTAGAAGGCTGTAGCTGCGTCTGGCGCAAAAAGGGCGAGGAGCACGGTGGGCTACACGGGGGTGGCCCCAGTCAAGCCGATCCCATTTTTGGCTACCGAGTGAAAAACGGGCGCATCCACGCCGGTATGGTGCGGGTTATTTTTGAATTGACCGATATCGCGCTAGAAGATCAGAGCACCCATTTCTTAATCGGTAGTCACAAATCGGAATTCCCCATCCACGAAGACCATCTGTCGCTGGAAGAGGGCAAGCGCAGTCCCTTCCTCACCACGTACGCCTGCCCGGCCGGCAGCGCGGTCTTTTTCACCGAAAACTTGTGCCACGCCGGACCGGTGTGGCACCGCGACACCCCGCGCGTCACCGTATTAAACGCCTACTCGCATTTGGCCACCCACTGGCACCGGCTGAAGATCCCCCCGGTGGTGCTGCACAGTCTGCCGCGCGAAAAACAGGCTTATTTCCGCCAGCCTTGGATCGCCGATTTCCGCACCAGCCCGGCGACCCACAATACCACCGAGCGCTTCTTAGACAAAGACGAAGCGCCTATTGACACGGATCACAAGCCCTAGGGCGGCGGAACCAATCCACCGCCTCTTTTTCTCGATCGGCGGTGGTATTTTGAATCTCCGGACGGACTCCTAGCGAAGGAGAACCAGCTTCCGCGTCTGCACGTGCGTTGCCGATTTCAGTCGGTACAGATATACGCCGGCGGCCACATTCCGTCCCCTGTCATCTCTCCCATCCCAGCGGATAGAGTGGACCCCGGCGCGACCTTCGCCTTCGACCAGCCTGGTGACTCGCTGACCGAGGAGGTTGTAGATGGTCAGCGTTGCAGCGCCGCGATCGGGCAGGGTAAAACCGATCATCGTGCCGCTGTTGAAAGGATTGGGAAAGTTCTGCTCTAGAGAAAAGGAGAAGGGCAACTCGTGCTCCTCCACCGCAGTCGCCGGGGCAGCGCCCATGAGCCGCAGGTCGTCAATGTAGAACCGGCCGCGGAAGTTGCCCGAGAATGTCACTTCGCGGATCTCTTTCTGCGCGCCAAAGGCGTTCAGGGGCACCTCCACCACCTGCCACCGATCTGCGCCGAGGCGATGGCTGTCCAGTTGCGGTGCCTCCACCTCTATCAGGCCCTCCGCAACCAAATCGATCAGGTTCTCTGATAGGTAGATGCTGAAGCGGGGTTGGCCTTGGAGCATTGAGTCGCCCGGATGGAAGGCAAAGTGCACCCGGTCGTAGCCGACGGGATCTAGGGGTTTGTCGGGGAGGAACTTCACGACCCAGTCCCAGTCCTCGTACTGCACTGGAAAAGCCGCGGCTCGATCACCCCGGAATACCACCTCCTCCGCCGCTAGATCGAGGTTGAAGTCCGTGAGCCAAGTCCCGTTTTTCGCGGTCCAGCCGTCGGCCAAGGTCTCGTCGTAGATCGCGAGATCCGCAATCGCGTCGTCGGGCTCTACAGCCACGGTGGCCGGTAGCCTGACGACATGCGTCTCGGAGCCGACGCGCTGTTCGATGTGGACCGACGCAGTCTTCAGGCCCGCGGGAACATCCACCGCGAAAGAGGAGCGCAGACGGTAGGTATCATTCCCCGTCTCTTCCAGCGGCTCGTCCGGCGGACCGCCCAAGGCGCTGAGGTCCGCAGTGACGATGGGGGCCTCGTCGCCGGGCGCGAGCCGCTCGAGATGGACGGTGGCCTCGACCGCGAGAGTCGTGCCGTGGATGACTACTCGCGGAAAGGTGTGCTCCCAGGAGGCGACGATGGGACTGTGCTCAATTCTCAGGATGGCGCGTACACGTTTGTCGCTGGAGATGTAGAGGTTGCCCCGGCCGTCTGCGGTGATACCCACTGGATATCCCCACACATCGGCGATCTCGGTGCCGGTCTGAAAGCCCGTGGCAAAGTCGCCGATGCGGGCGTTGGAACCGTCCGGCTCGCTAAACAGAGCGACGACGCTGTACCCAGGTACGGGTGCCAGCTTGGCGTGCCCCGCGTGCAGGGCGATGAAGGCCGCCCCTCGATACTGGGGTGGAAACTGGTCGTGGGTGTAGAAGTGTATGCCCATGGGGGCTAAGTGCGCCGGAATCAAGGCAACCGGCCGCTCCATGCTCTCCACGAGCGACGAGTCCTGCGCGGAGAGCGGCAGGTTCTCCCGGTACCTGGACAGGTTGAAGTCGACGTACACCTGGTACCCATAGGCAAAGGGCACGCCGTAAAAGCCGCCATCCCGGATAATATCGATCCATTCCGGTGGTAGGCTGTTGCCCTCGGTATCGTGGCCGTTGTTGGTGGCCCACAACTGGTTGGTGACCGGGTGCAGCGCCATGCCGATGGGGTTGCGGATCCCACTGGCAAAGACCCGACGGCCACTGCCGTCGGCGTTGAACTGGAGAACAGTCCCCCGCTCGGGATCGGGATGCCGGCACATATCGCACGGCCACCCTACGCCGACATAGAACTTCTCGTGGCGTTCGTCGAAGACGATCGTGCGCGTCGAATGCCATCCGCCCCTAGGCAGGGATGGCACGAGGTTTTCTCGTTCCTCGTAGATCCCGTCGCCGTCTGCATCCGTCAACCGCACAATCCGGTGGGTGTCAGCGACGTACATCGCGCCTTTGTAGAACGCCAAGCTGTGAGCACGCTCAAACCCACGGGCAACGACAATGGCTTCGTCGGCCACACCGTCGTCGTCCCTGTCGGGCAGGGCCACAATCGTCTTGGCCCTCATATCGGCTACGTGGAGCACTCCGTCGGGACTCACCGCCATAAAGCGCGGCTGCGCGAAGTCGTAGGCCGCAAAGACAGTAGCTGAGAACCCGGGAGGCAGGTTGAGGCTGAGGTCGCGAGGAATGCCGCTGAACCGCTCCGGCACCCGCACCTGAACCGGTTGCAACTGAAGGTCCACTGTCGGCGTTAGTTGAAACGTGCCCGGCGGGTAGTCCTCCTCGCCTCGCAGACTTCCGACTGTCGCCAAGTGCAGAATCAGGCTGATGATGCCGGTAGCAATGCGCATAGTTTCCCTTCCTCTTTTGCATTGTGAAACCGCTCTAGAAACGCGCCGCTGTGAGAGGGCCGGGGTCGCGTCCGTCTAGAGCCAGTTCCACCATGCGCTCGGCGGCCAGCAGGCCAATGGAGTTGCCGTAACCGCTAAAACCAAGGGCAAAGACCGCGTCGGGCAGATCCGGGAGCGCGCCGACAGCCGCTCGGCGATCCGGGGTGAAGCCGTGGATGCCAGCCCAATAGCGCTCGACTTCAAAGGAGATGCCCGGGAACCAGTGGCGCAAATAGGCCTCGAGGTGCTGTATCAGATTTGGGGTGACGGCGTCCTCGGCGGTGTACTCCTGCTCCTCAAAAAAAGCTCGGGCACCGCCTATCATCAAACGCCCATCTTCAAGCTGGCGGAAGTAATCGTACTCAGTGATGCCGGCGACTTGAATCAGAGGTTCCACCGGGGTAGTGATGAGGATCTGGCCGCGCACTGGGCGCACAATGCGGCGCAAATGCGGGTGCATATCGCAGCCGTACCCATTGGTGGCGATGTACACCTTGCGGCAGCGGATATGGGCGCGGCGCCCGCGCACGATCAGGCCCTGGCCCTCTGGTTCGATGCGATAGACCTCATTGTGGTCGTAAAAGGTGGCCCCAGAGGCGGCGGCAATGGCCTCGGTGAGGCGCGCTGGCTGCACCATGAAATCGCCTTCCACCTGTAGAGATGCCGCGTACCCAGCGCCATAGGGATCGCCGTGGGCAAACTCGACCTCAACGCCGTCGGCGGCAAAGGCGCGGGCCCACTCTTCTAGCTCGCGGGCGTCGGCTTGGGTTTCGGCGAGGTGGATGGCACCTTCTTCCCAGGGCACTTCGTACTGCTTGGCCAAGGCGCGCATGCGGGCGACGTTGTCGCACACCATGTCGAGAATTTGGCGAGCGGCTGGGCGGCCCACTTGGGCGATGAGAGTGGGGTACGTCTCGCGCTGCGAGGTCAGCACAAAGCCGGCGTTGCAGCCCGAGGCACCAGAGGCCACAAAGCGGGCGTCGACTAGGGCGACGTCGCGGCCCCGCTGGTGCAGCAGGGTGGCCGCGTACGAGCCGACAATGCCAGCGCCAATCACCACATCGTCGTGTTCGGCCTGCAGCGGCTCGGATACTTCTTGCCATTTGGATACGGTCATAGGACCTCCAAGGTAAAATTGGCTACTCCGGGATCGCCGTCAGTTGCACGGCTCCGTCGGTGGATTGCACTCACCCCTCTTGCTTCTCCATATCGCCCCCACTCGCCACCATGCGCTCGGGAGCGCCATTCGCATCGGCTGCCAACGCTGCGCACGGCGTGCCGAACTCAGGGCGGGCAAAGGGCAGATGGGTCCGGCCTCGCGCCAGAATGTGCTTGTAATTCGCCGCCGGTCCCTCATAGGGTGCCCCGTGGTTCCACGGCACCCAAGAGCGGGCGTTGCAATAGTGGCTGACAAAAGCCCGACGCCAGCGATTGGGCGACTGATTGGGATGGGAGCGGTGCAGGAGGTGCGGATGGAAGAACACCACATCGCCGGCCTCCACCACCACCGGCACTGCGTCACCGTAGCGCCGCGCCACTCTCGACAGCGTATTGACCTCGTCGTCGAGATGGCTAATCCCCGCTACAGTCTCAATCTCGTCAAAAGCTCCCTCGGCGTGGACCAGATGTCCCCGGCCTTCATCTGGATAAATAGGCTCGTGGTTCGATCCGGACGCGACCCACAGACAGCCGTTCTCCTCGTCGGCCCGCTCCAAAGCCAACCAAGCGCCGATGAGAGTATCTGGGTATGTCGTGATATAGTAGGAATCTTGGTGCCAACCCTGTCCGCCCATGCCCGGCGCATTGAAAAACTGCATGGTCTGCAAAGCCAGCACATCCGGCCCGATGAGCGCCTCCAAAACGTCCAAGATGCGCGGGTGCAACAAAAAGCGCTCGCAAGTGGCGTCCCAACGGTGCAGTTGATGCACCCGCGTGAAACGCTGGACCAACTCCTCTTCCGTCGCCTCCAGGGATGGCGGCTCCTGGCCGGGAACGTCTATTTGGCCCTTGAGCATGGCCATGACGTGCGCTTTGAGTTCTTCCACTTCGTCCAGATCGACCAAGCGCTCGACGACTAGGAACCCCTGTTTTTGATACTGGGCGTATTCCGCTGTGGAGACTTTGTAGCGATCGGGCCGCTGGTCGGCCACTGGTTTATAGCTCATTATTCCCTCCGCGTTGGCGATTCTCTCACAGCTTCTCTCGCACGGCGCGCACTCCAGCCACCATGTTCTCCAGCTTCTGCCGCGCTGCCCAGCGCGCCGTTTGACTCAGCCCGCAATCGGGCGCAAAGGAGAGCTTATCGGCCGGGGCATATTCCAAGCACGCCTCCACCCGAGCCGCAATGTCCTCTACAGTTTCAATATAGTAGCTCTTCACATCGACGATACCCACGGCCACATCCATCTTTGCGGCAATCTGACCGATGATCTCGAGTTCGGCGAACTCGCGGCTGGCCATCTCGACGTGCATCTCATCGACCTGCATGTCCAAGAAGGCCGGGAACATGGGCGCGTAGCGGCGTAGCCCCACGGCGCGGCCCTTGTAGTTGCCAAAACACAGGTGGGTCGAGAGCCGGCACTTGCCCGCGACGGATTCGACCGTGCGGTTGAAGATATCGACAAAGCGCACTGGATCCTCGCGGTGGGCATAGCAGCTCATCGACGGCTCATCAACGGTCAACTCCGTGCAACCCGCCGCACAGAGCGCCTCCAACTCGCTCCGCACCATCGGCAGTAGCGCCTCGGTCACGGCCCAGCGGTCCGGGTACTGGTCATTGGGCACGAGCCGTCCGCTCAATGTGTAGGGCCCCGGCACGCTGGCCTTGAGCGTCGGCCCTGCTGGAGCCAGCCGCTTGAGCCGCGCAAACTCCTCCACCGCGCCCAAGCCGTGCGACGCTTGCAGCGGTCCGATGATTGCGTGGCGTCCCCGCTGATCGTGGGCGGGTGGGCCGAAGCGTCTAGGTGGTGCGGACTCTAAGTCAATGCCTTCAAGATAGCCGTAAAAGGAGAGGTTAAAATCAAAGCGGGTCTGCTCGCCGTCGGTGACCACGTCCAACCCGGCGCGCACTTGGTCGCCGAGCGCGGCAACGACCGCGTCGTCCTGCATCTCGGCAATATCGTCCGGCCCGAAGGCGTCGAGATGCTCAGCCGCGTGTTCGAGCCAGCTTGGGAAGGGATAGGAGCCGATGACAGTGGTGCGCAAGGGACGCTCTTTCACTGCTGACCTCCATTGACCTTTTCCCAAGCAATTGCCGCCGTCCCCAAAACGCCGGCGTGGTCGCGCAGCTTGGACAGCACGACTGGCACACCTGCGCCCGCTGGATGGCGGAATAAATGTTCGTTCACTTGCTTTTGCAGCGGTTCGAGAAAGTGCTCGGCCGCATTGGTCGCCCCACCGCTGAGAATGATCCGCTGAGGAGCGTACACGTGTACCGCACTCACCAGCAGCCAGCCCAAATTGCGAGTCCAGTGCTCCAGCTCGTCAATGCAGAGCCGGTCTTGGCGCTTCACGCCGCGGATTATGGCCTTGAAGTCGATGGCATTGGAATCTTTGAAGTACTGGTCGCTCAAGACCGAGGGAATGCCGCGCGCCAGCCCGTCCCGCACCTGCTGCGTCAGCGCCGTAGCCGAGCACATCATCTCGGCCGTGCCCCGCGCATTAGTCAGGCACAGCCGCCCGCCGAGGGCCTGCATGACGATATGGCTCATCTGCGTCCCGAACTGGAGATGTGGGTCGCGCAGAATTTTGCCGTCGAGCAAGACCCCAGAGCCAACGCCCGTGCCAATGGTAATCGTCACCGCCCAGTCCAAATCCCGCGCTAGGCCGTAGTGCCGCTCGGCGTAGATGGAGACGCGGCCGTCGTTGTCGGCGACAACTGGAATCCCCGTGGCCTTGGCCAGCCGTTTGACAATGGGATAGCCTTCCAGCCCCTTGATCTTCCCCGGCATGTACACCACGCCGACCTCGGGATCCACAGCCCCGGGAAAGCCCAAGCCAATGGCCTGTGGCTTGCCACCCAGCTTCTGGGAAATCCGCGCGACTTCATCCTTGAGCGTCTTGAGCAAATTGCCCATGCCCAGCGCAAACCCCGACGGATTGATGCCCGGTGCCAGCATCCGCCCGCCCCGCGTCACCGCGCCGCTTTTGGCTCGGGTGCCGCCCACGTCAAAGCCAATGACATAGTCTTTCATACGTCCTCCTTGCGTCAACTAACGCACCAACCTGCATCCACGGTCACCACCGTTCCAGTAATTGCCCGCGCTCGGTCTCCCAACAAAAAGACCGCCATCCCCGCCACGTCCGCCGCGCTCATCATCGCCCCGAGCGGCTGCTTGTCGCGCATAAACGCCATGATCTCTGCATTTTCTCCTGCCCGCTTGCTCATCGGCGTCTCCACCAGCGCCGGCGCAATGGCGTTGACCCGAATCCCGTGCGGCGCGTAGTAGCTGGCCATGGCCTTGCTCAGCGACACAATCGCCCCCTTGCTGGCCGCATAGGCGTGCGAGGCAAAAAACTTCCGCTCCGGCGCAAAGGCCAACACACTGGCCATGTTGAGAATCGCTCCTCGCGCTTCGTCTTCGCGCGGTTCTTGGGTCAACATCTGTTGTAGCACGGCGCGGCACATCAAAAACACGCTCTTGGCGTTGGCGTCCAATGTCGCATCCCACCCCTCCTCGGTACACTCGTGCAGCGGCCCGTCGCCAAAGCGCCGCCCGCTGATCCCCGCCACGTTGAACAATCGGTCGATCCGCCCCCACTGGTCCACGCAGACCTGCACGACTTCGGCGACCTGTTCCTGCTGCGTCAGGTTGGCTGCCCGATGCGCTCCCTGCTTTCCCAGCTTCTCGGCCAAGGCCCGACAGTTTGCTTCCGTCCGCGAGGTGACGAATACCTTGGCCCCTTCCTCGGTCGCGTGCAGAGCCGTGGCCTCGGCGATGCCGGTAGAGCCGGTAATCAGACAAACCTTGTTGTCGAGCGTGCCCACGATGTGGTTGGTGGTTAGTGGATTGGAATTGGGTCGATAGGGACGGGGGTGCGGGCGACCACAAGGGTCGCCCCTACTCGTACAAATGCTTGAGGCTCTTGCGGTAGCCCTCGTAAAACCGCTCTAGTTGCTCTTCCGCACTTACATTGCCGACAAACTGATGGCTCGGCAATAGCTCCGGCTTGATCCCCCGCGCCAACAACCGCTCGGCCACCTCGCAGCGCAGCATATTCATCATCATCGCGCCGGTCACCGTCGATACCGGCCCAGTCCGCCACTCCAACCCCTCTAGCTCGAGCACGCAGTCCCCCGGCGGACACTGGTTGTCGAGGACGACATCGGCCACATCCATCAACTTCTTGCCCGACGAGTGCGCTGGCGGCGACTGGTCGCCGTGCGGCTTTGACAGCATGGCGATCACGGGCAAGCCCCGCGTCTTAGCACCCATGGCCATCTCGACGATCAGGGGCCGAATGCCACTCGTCGAAATCAAGATAAAGGCATCGTGCGGTCCGAACTCGAACCCTTGGAGAATCTCCTCGGCGTAACCTTCGTACTTCTCCAAAAAGAGCGGCCCGCGCAACCCGTTGGTGCCGACGATTGACGCATGGTTCGATACCGCTAGCTCGACCAGCGCAAAAAAGCCCACGAAACATCCCTGGCGCGGCGTCATTTCCTCGCACATCATCCGCGAGTGCCCAGCGCCAAAGAGAAAGACCAGCCCGCCGTTGGCAATGCTCTCGGTGCAGATTGCGGCGGCCCGATCGATAGCGTCCATTTGCGTATCGCGCAGACGTTGCAACAGGTCCATCGTCTGCGCGTAGTACTCTTCAGCAGCGCTCATGCGCATGATTTCTCCTGTTCAAAGCGCCGCGGCCTCAAATGCGGCGATGGTTTCATCCGCTACAGTGGCCATGGCGGCTGCGACGTTCCGCTCTAGCTGCTCGATGTTCAGCGAGCCGATGGGGTTGCCGTGGATCCGTTCCTCGCGCAAGCAGAATTGCAACGTCAACTCCAGCATGTCGAGGCCCTGCTCGCCGCACCACAAGCGCATGGCCTCGGCTCGGTGCTGGTCTTCGCCCCACTTGTCGCGCGGTATAAAGCGCTCCACGGGCACGCCCGTCAGCCAGCCGCGCATGATCGACCAGCCGTTGAGTACTCCGAGGTCGGCGGCCGCGGCCGCTGGCAGGATGGCGTCGGTTGCGCTCTGTCGGAGCAAGTTGTAATCGCTGAAGCAGAGCATTGCGTCGGTGCGGCCCGACGCAATGTGCGCGAGGTGGAAGTCGTGGGGCCTCATGCCGTAGCCAATGAAGTCCACGGCGCCCCGCTGGCGCATTTGTTCTAGCCCTTCGAGCGCGCCACCCGCCTCAAGGGTCGGTTCGATCTCGGGCGGGTCGTGGAGGAAGAGCGCGTCGAATTTCTCGATCCCCAAGATTTCTAGCTGGTCTTCCGCATCGGCTAAAGCCCGCGCCGCCGAGTAGTCGGGCCGCCCCTCGCCGTAGCCGCCCCATTCAGCGGCACTGTGGCAGCATACGCGGCCGCTGATGATGATCTCGCTGCGGGAAATGACGCCTTCCTTGATCGCACGGCCTAACTTGCGCAGCGAGTCGCCGTAGCAGCGGGCGCAGTCGAAGTGATTGACGCCCAAATCGACGGCCTGACGCATCAGGGCCATGGCCTCTTCGTCGTCAACCGGCCCGAAGTGGCCGCCAAAGCCTTGTGTCCCGAATGGAATTACTGGTATGGAAAGCTCGGTCTTGCCCCAGCGGCGGCGGGGACAGCAGTTTCTTTCTAGGCCCATGACGCCTCCTTACAAGGGCGTTTATTAGCGCTATGAAAGAGGAGAAAGTACTATGTGCCGCGCCGCATTCCGCCGAGCAGGCGGCCCCAGCCCCAGCCTCTTCTCAGTCGGCAAGTTAGTCAGCCGACAGGGCGACGGCTATATGTTAGCTTTTTCGTTGGCGACGGGCCCACAAAGAGCGTAGATGGGCTGTCGCTAGCGGCGGGCGATTCAGGCCTCGTCTGAGTCCACACCTTCTTCCGGCGCGAGGGCAATGCGCCCCTCGGCAAAGTCTAGCATGGCACTGGCCGACGAATTGGGCAGTTCGTCTTCGGGAATTGCGCCTTCGGATTCTTTCATTTTGCGATCTATGTTAATGTCTCGTGCGCGTTGCGACAGGCTGCGACAGGCTTGAAAGGCGTTGATTTCGCCTTCCAGCTTGAGGGCGACTTCCCGAGAAAACATCGACTTAGCCATTGTAGCTCCCGAGGATAAAAGGTGAATGAGGGCGGACATTGTTACAAAACTATAAAAATTATGCGATTTTACTGAAACGAGCAACTTTCATGGGTGGCCGAGCGGCTCGACAGGAGGGCGTTCTATATAGTCCAGTACTTCCACAGATCTTCTGGCACATCATAGCGCATAGCCTCGCGCTCGGTGTAGTGCCAGCGGGCGAAAAGCCCCAGCCGCGGCTTGGAGCGGATGTTGGCCGAGCCGGTGTGGCACAGAAAACAATGCCAGAAAATCACATCCCCGGCCCGCGCCACAAATTGCTCCGGCCCGTGAGGCGAGCGGTCTGAAAACAACCCCCATTGGCGCAGCTCCCAATCCTCGCGGTCGCGGAAACTGCCGTCGATGTGGGCGGGATGCTCGCGGAAATACGCGTGGGTCGGCAGATGGCTCTGCGGCCAGTAAACAAAGGCCCCGCCGTTTGCTTCCACATCGTCTAAGTAAGCGGTTGCCCCCAGCATAAAACCGCCGCTCCAACCCCCTGGTCCGTAACCGTCGATATGCCCTTGGCCCGGCCAGTCCCACGCTTCCCCCAAGTGCGGCCACTTCACCAGCATGGACCCACCGCCGCCGCTAAATTGCCCGCCGCCCATCGCCTCGACCACTTCCTGCATCTGCGGCAGCTGCCCAAAAGCCGGTTCAACCGCAAACCCGTCGATCACATAGCTATCGGGCCAACTCGCCGGGTCTGCTGGATCGGCACCTACGTGATTCCAGAACTGCCCGCGCCAAGCGGCCACCTGCTCCGGCGCGATGAAGTTTTCCAAAACCAAATAACCTTGCTGCTTAAAAAACGCGATCTGTTGCTCGCTCAGTACCATGTCGTGCCTCTCAAACCCATTTTCATCGCCTTCCTCCTCGCGCTTTCTGCACGGTTAGCTTCACCTTGTCTGGCTTGACGCTTTTGACCTCTAACCCGGTTGCATGGCGCACGGACTGGGCGGACACCTCAAAGGTCCTTCGCCCCAACCTGACGAGATTGGCGTCAATGACGACCTCGAAATCTGCATTGCTCGCCAAAAACATGGCCCGTCGCGGTCCCGCTACCGCGATCTCCACCTCTGGAGGTTTAACGTCCTCGAGCGCATATCCTTCGGGCATGTTCTCTACGGCTACGGACACCTGGAGCACTGCTTCCTCGAGCGTTGCGCCCGGTATGAAGGCTAGCCACGCGCCCAAGGCCAAGGCCAAGGACGAAAGACCTTCCACTAGACGCCGCCCCCACCGACGCCTCTCACGGCGTGCGTTCACTTGGGTCCCCGTATGTTGTAAGTAGCTTCTGATCCTGTCCGCCAGTTTGCCCGCGTCCGGATTGTCCAGAATCTCAAGTTGCCCCCGCGTTGCGATCCCAATGGTCCCGCGCTCCTCTGAGACCACCAGACACAGGGCATCGCTGTGTTCGGCTAGCCCCAACGCAGCCGCATGCCGCGTACCGCCTCCCTTCAGTTCATCCCTATTCTCGGAGAGCGGCAAATGCACTCCAAACTCCTTGATCCTATTGTTCTCCATCACCAGTGCGCCGTCGTGCCCAGCCGAACCGGGATCGAAAAGGCTGTCGAGGAGTTCTTCGCTGATCTCCGCGTCCAGAGGGACCCCATGCTGCAAAAAATGCCGCTCTATTAGCTCGCGCCCCGGCAGGACCACCAAGGCCCCGCGTCTTTTCGCAGCCAACTGATACAACCCCCTAGTCAGCGTTCCCAAGCTGGAGGGATCCGGGCGCGGAGCCTTGCGGCGCAGACTGAGCGTGGCGATCTGCTCAAAGAGCCGGCGCAAATCATCCTGGAACACCACCACTACCACCACCACTAGCGCCGCGAAAAAGCCTTGGAGGATCCAAGTCGTTAGCTGCAACTTGAATTGCTGCGCTATCAGGTAGTAGAAGACGCCCAAAAACGCCAGACCGAGCAGGGCCATTCGCGCTCGGCGGGTCCAAACCACTAGACCCCAAAGCAGCAACGCGACGACTGCAATGTCCACCAGATCAGTTGGTGCGATGTCCAACAGGGGTGTGTGCAAAGTGGTATCTCCCCCTAAAGGAAGGGAATGGGTCAAGCTCCGGGGAACGCCGCCAAATACACCTTGGTGCGCTCGTTCAAAACTCCGTAAAAAGCCCGCGTTTCTGCATCTTCACTGTCCCGCCAAAACGCCGCCGGAATACTCGAATCATTCGCCAGCGGTGCCCGGTTGCGATGCCCGTAGTAAATCTGCACGGTTCGCCGCTCTGCTTGCGTGGGCCGCGTCGTCGCCGTGTGCAGCACGGCCACGTTAAACAGCGCGCACGTTCCCGCTGGCCCATGCAAATGGTACTCGCCGCCTCGCTTGAGTTGCTCTTCCTTATCTTCGAGCACCGGCTGGCTTACTGCTTCCGGGGACAACGAAAAACAATGCGTCCCCTCGTCCACATCGGACAGATAGACCATGAGCTGGATGTAGTCCATGCGGAATGGATGTTCGTCCCAATGCGGCCTGTCGCGGTGCCAACCTTGGTGCAATGAGCCATCGTAGGCCCGCATCATCCGCAGCCCGATCTCGCCAAAGCAGAGCGGCCCACCCATCAGCGCCTCAATCGTCGGGTATATCTTTGGGTGGCGAATCAACTCGTCGAACTGCGGCGAGGTGATCAACGCCTCGTAGTTGGCGTGTTGGTGGTGGCCGTAGCGGTGCCAGAAATAGGGATATTTTTCCATGTCTCCATCGAACATGGCGCGGAAGTATTGCACGTCATCGCGGTCGAGCACCTGCCCTAAGTTGAGATAGCCGTTTGCAGCAAAAAAAGCGCGATCGGCTTGGTCCATCGCCCGATCTCCTAATTTTGTTAGCGATATGGAATCTGCTCGCCGTGCCAAGGCAGGCGAAAGCTGGGCTGCTGGCTGTAACGCCGCATGGCGAGCGACAATTCGATTTGGCTGGCCGGAGCCAATTCAACTTGGAAATAAGTGCTATTAACGTCGAGTATCTCGTCGCCAGCTCGCACCCGGCCAAAGCAGTGCTCCCCAAAGCTGCCAGCGCCGACGATAATCTGCCGGGTGCGGCTCGTGCTCAAATTGACCAGCGTCAGCTCCGCACTGTCAGCGCTGAGGTCGGTCACTAGGGCAGCTACGTCCGGGGGCAAACCCGGCCGCTGCTGCTCACCGTCGAAATAGCGCACCCGCCCTTGCGCCAACCCACCCCAGTAGATGGTCTGCGGCGCGCCGGTCGTTAGCTGCACCAAGGCTTCGGTGACCACCGGGTTGACCTGCTGCCACCAGTGTACGTCGAGTTGGGTCAGGTCCTGCTCGTCGTCGATGACCTTGGCGATGCGGTCGCAGACCTCGCGGTAGTTGGCCTGCAAGATGCGCTCGGGATAATCCGGGGATTCGCCAGCGAGAAAGCGGGTCCAGGCGCGGTCGTCGAGCGAGCGCGGGCCGCGCTGCCCCACCTGTTTCCACTCGTCTTCGGCTCCCCGGCGCAAGGTCTCCAGCCGCTGCCAGTCGCGCTCCTCCATGGACGCGGCCCATAAATGGATCGGCGCATTGGGATTGATGGGGTTGAAGTCGGTCCAACCCTCGTCCGCGTGCTTGTAGGGCACGAGCAGCCGCCCCCCTTCCTCGCGGCCGTGCGCGACTAGCGCATCCATGTGCATGCGGAGCAAGTCCAAGTAGCGGGTCTCGCCCGTGACCAGCAGCGCGGCTTCCACCGCCGCGGTGATCGAGTGGGCCATCATGCTGTGTCCATAGCGCCCGGTCCAGCCGTACAGCCCGCCCCACCACTGCCCTTGGCGCATCTCGCCGACGATGCCGTTGGGGCCGATGTTGTCCGGGACGATGCCGCCGTTGGCTTCGGTGCGCTCTATCCAAGCCCCCACGTATTCCTCTATCCATTCCCGATACCGCGCCTCGCCGGTGTGGAGAAAGGCCGTTGCCACCAGCGCCACGACGCCTAAGTTGACGGTCACGTCGCCCTGCATGACCACTTGGTCGAATTGCTCCTCAACGCGGCGTTTGGTCTCGGGATCCTCCCACCAGTTGGCGGGCAAATCAAAGTTCGGCCCCAGCGTGGCGTGATCGTGGGTGAGGTCGTAGTGGATTTCACCGCGCCGCATTTGCAAGAGCGGCCCCTTGCTGCCGCTACAGGGCGAGCGCACGATGCGGTGCTCGGGGTCGTAGTTGGGCACGGCCGGGTCGTCGTTCAAGTACAATCCGGCAAAGCGCTGCGCCCGGCGGCGCGTCTCGGCGTTGGTCGGGTCGGCCATCCCCAAGTGATAGAAGTAGATGTAGTTTTCCGCGTTGTGAAACCAGTCGTCGTCGTTGATAAACTCGCGGGTGACGCGGCCATAGTCGTGCTCTAGCTGCCGGGTAATGGCGTTCCACTCTTCTAGGGCCTTGACTCCCGTGTACTCGCTGCCGCCTAGGGCATAGTAGTGAGGCCAATTGAAGAATGCCTCGTACAGGTCGTCGGCCCAGACTCCGTCGCCGGGGTATCCCTCCATCCATATCAGGCTGCCGCCGGGGCGGGTGTACTTTTCGAGAAAAATCGGTGCCGCCTCGTCGATCGCGTCGATCAGTCGCCGCTGCAAGACCGCCCATAGCGGCGGTGCAGTGCGGGTTTGACCTTTTAGCGTTTGCACGGTCTCGTTCCGTTAGTCAGCGGGTGACCTCAGGCGACAGAAGATGTAAGCCGTCGGAACTGCAATCAGCAGAATGAATCCCAAGCGGCAGAAGATGTACGTCGGCACTACAATCAGCAGCACGAGTACCGAGACGATGTCGAAAAGGCGCTTTATTTCCGGAGATGTCACGGCGGTTATCTCCTTTCGGAACTTGGGGGAGTGCGAAATATGGGGAGAAAGTTAATTGAGCTTGCGACAGACAGGGGAGAAAAAAAGGAAGGCAAAATTGCGCAGCCCATTAGGAGATGCAAAGGGAACGCTAGCGATACGAGTAGTTCGCTAGCGTGCAGCGGTTAGTAAAAATGGTGCCGGAGGTGGGACTCGAACCCACACACCCTTGCGGATACAGGATTTTGAATCCAGCGCGTCTACCAATTCCGCCACTCCGGCTATACTATGTTACCACTCCTCTCGTTCGCTTTTCGGCTTGCCGAGGATTTCCATATAGACAATCGCGTCACGCGCCGTCTGAGGGGTGAGGAACCAGTGGCTCCGGGTACGACGAGGCCGCCGCTCCTCACCTGACTCCTGGGGCTTCGTCTCCGCCAGCCGCTCCATGGCCTGCTGCTCGGCCACCACGGCGCGCCGCTCAGCCTCTAGAGCCTCCCGCTCAGCCTCTAGAGCCTCCCGTTCAGCCTCGACCGGGTCAACCTCGGCGAGAACCGGCTCCTCAAAGGGATCGCCGTCAAAAGGCCAGCCAAAGGCTGGTTCTTCTTCCTTCTTCTCCTCAGCGACAACGGGCGTGGCCGGGTTGACCTCGGCGTGCTGCTGTTCGATCTCGGCGTGCTGTTGTTGTGCCTCTTCAACCTGTCTGCGGCGCCTGCGACGCTCCATCAGCGCCGAAAATATGCTGAACAGGATGGCGAGGAGAAAGAGTAGGAGTTCCATGGACTAGTTGTCGCGGTTGTCGCGGTCCTCGCCGCTTTCGGAAATCGAGTCGCGCATATCCGTGTCGGCTTGGATATTGCGCATGCGGTAGTAGTCCATAATGCCCAAGTTGCCCTCGCGGAAGGCCTCGGCCATCGCGCGCGGCACCTCGGCCTCGGCTTCCTTGACTCGCGATTCCATTTCCACTACTTGGGCCGTCATCTCCTGCTCGCGTGCCTGGGCCATGGCCCGGCGTTCCTCGGCCTTGGCTTGGGCGATTTTGAGATCGGCATCCGCCTGATCGGTCTGCAACTTAGCGCCGATATTCTCGCCCACATCGACATCGGCGATGTCAATCGAGAGAATCTCAAAGGCGGTCTCCGAGTCGAGGCCCTTTTCCAGCACCCGCCGGGAGATCAGATCGGGATTTTCGAGTACCTCTTTGTGCGTCGAGGCCGAGCCGATGGTGGTAACGATCCCTTCGCCGACCCGGGCGATGATCGTCTCCTCGCCGGCACCACCGACCAAGCGGTCGATATTGGCGCGCACGGTCACTCGGCAGGTGGCCTTGACCTGAATGCCGTCTTTGGCAATCGCCGCAATCAGGGGCGTGTTGATCACCTTGGGATTGACGCTGACTTTGACCGCGTCGAGCACGTCGCGGCCCGCCAAGTCGATGCTGGCCGCCCGCTCAAAGCTCAGATCGATGTTGGCCTTGTCGGCCGAGATCAGCGCCAAAATCACCGCGTTGACGTTGCCGCCGGCCAAGAAGTGGGCTTCCATGCTCTCCAAGCCGACATCTAGCCCCGCCTTAGCGGCGCTGATCTTGGGGCCGACGATCTGGCGGGGTGGCACCTTGCGCAGTCGCATACCCACCAAGTCCTTAAAGATCGCTACCCTGACCCCGGCGAAATAGGCCGAAATCCACAGCCCCACCGGAATGAAATAGGTGAAGAGCGACAAAAAGATGATGATGCCGAAAAGCGCCAAGACCAAAAACAGGACTTCCATTATTAGCTCCTTGAAAGGAGTGAATTAAGACTCAGACTGGACTGACTGAACCACTACTCTGTTGCCAGCCACTTTCAATACTTCGACCTGCTCACCGCGTTCAATATAGCCACCCTCGCTAACTACGTCGACTACCCGTTCGCCAAATTGCGCCCGCCCCGCCGGCCTCAGCGTCGTAACCGCCTGACCCGTCTGACCGAGCAACGCCTCGCGTCCGGGCTTGACCGAATCGTAGCCAGCCTTGCGCGTCATGCCATCGTTGAGCACCAAGCGGTTCCAAGCGCGAACCTTGAGCATCAGTCTCACCAAGATGGCGGTGCCCACAAGCCCCAAGCCCGCTACGACGCCAGCCGCCAAGCTGCCCATATTCACATAGGCATAGCCAATGCCGGCGACCGCGGTCAGCAAACCAACGATGCCGAAGATATTGAGCCCTGGGATCACGAAAATTTCCAAGAGCACCAGTACAAAGCCGAGCACTAGCAGAGCCAGCGAATAGACCCATTCCAACACCTCCCCTCCCAGAAAGCTCATAGCGCCTTCACCACCACTCGACTGCCGCGAGCTTCTACTACTTTAATGGGCCGCTGCGCCTCAATGAATTCGCCTTCGGCGATCACGGTGAGCCGCTTGCCCCCAAATAGGGCGATACCCGAGGGCCGCAGGTAGCTGACCGTGACCCCCTCCTTGCCCAACAACTCCTCGTCGGTCTTGCGCGAGGAGGAAGTGTACCCATCGGCGGCCTTGATTTCGTTGTGGAGTACTAGGCGATTGAAGGCGGCGAACTTGGGCAGGGAGCGCAACACGATGAGCGAAAGTACAAACGCGCCGATCATCGAGCCAGCGAGACGCCCAATCACCGAGACGATTTCCTCAAAACTCCACAATTGAAAATCGCCCAATTGGGTAATCACCACGCTGGCAATCATCGCCCCGATACCCAACACGCCCACAATGCCAAAGCCCGGAATGGCCACCAACTCGACGACCAAAAGCGTCACGCCCACCGCAAAGAGCGCCAATTCCTGCCACTCGGCCAAGTGGACGATCAAGTGGCTGCCGAAGAAAAGCCCCAGCGCCACTAATGCGAGCGTGCCGCCCAAGCCCCAACCGGGGGTGCGCACCTCGGCGATTAAGCCGAACATGGCCACAGCCAGCAAGATCGAAGTGACGACCGGGTGGGTCAACATGCGCAAGACGTGCTCGGTCCAGTTGAGCTCGACTTCGACGATTTCGGCCTCGCCTAGATCGTAGATGCGCAACAGCTCGATCAGCGTCTCGGCCGTCTCGTCGGCCATCTGGTAGTTGAGCGCCTGCTCAGTGGTCAGAGTCGCCGGCCGGCCCGCTTCAGCACTCAGGCCCGGCACATCGACGCGCTCATCCACCATGGCCTCGGCGATCTTGACGTCGCGGCCAGTGCGCTCGGCCGTAGCGCGCATTTCGGCTCGCATATAGGAAGTTATTTTGTCGCTGGCCTTGTCGCCCGTGGCATCGACCGGGGTGGTCGCGCCCATGGTTGAGGCTTGCGTCATGACGATCTTGTCGCAGGCCAGCGAGATGAGTGCCCCGGCCGAAATCGCCCGCTTATTGATAAAGGCAATGGTCAAGGTTTCGGCGTCGAGGATGGCGTCGCGGATCACAGTGGCCGCATCGACGCGCCCGCCAAAGGTGTCGATCTCGAAGACGATTGCGTCGGCGTCGGTCTCGTCGGCGTCGGCGATCACGCGTTCGACAAAGGCCGCCACGCCCGGATCAATCATGCCCTCCAGCTTGAGATGGACGCGATAGACGGTCTGCGCTTGGGCGCTGCCGGCCGACAAAATTAGAAGTGTGTATATAAGGCGTCGCATTTTAAATTAAATATACGCTATAGTTCGATAATTGTACTCTAAGTATCTGACTATTGTCAACAACCTCATTTGACCCTCCTTTTGCCCCAGCCTACTTTTTGATTTTCACTCCAACATCCAAAACGAAAAACCATGCCCCGCAAGCTCGAAATACTACTCAAAGGCGGCCACGTAATCGACCCTGTCAACGACATCAACGGCGTCGCCGACGTCGGCGTACTCGACGGCCGCATCGCCCGCGTTGAAGAGGACATTTCCCCAGCGGATGCCCACCGCGTCATCGATGTGGGCAATCTCGTCGTCGTGCCGGGCCTGCTCGACATCCACGTCCATACGTATCATACCCGCCCCCGCCAATCGGGCGGGTTGGTGGGCAGTCTCCACGCCGATGCCCACTTTCTCAAAGAGGGTGTAACCACCTGCGTCGATACGGGCACGGCCGGGGCCGAGGAGTTTGAGCACTTCCGCGAGACGGTGATCGACCACTCCAAGATCCGCATGTTCGCCTACGTCAACATCGCCGCCCCGGGCATGGGCCCTCCCGAACAAGTCGTCGCCAACCTCGACCCGCAGCAGGCAGCCGAGATGGCCGCAGCCCACGACGATGTGTGCGTCGGCATCAAAACCGCCCACTATTGGACCACCAAACCCTTTGACGACGAGCACCCTCCTTGGGCCTCGGTTGACGCGGCCGTCGAGGCCGGCGAGCGCTGTAAAATGCCGGTGATGGTTGACTTTTGGCCGCGCCCGCCCGAGCGCTCTTACCCCGACCTCATCCTCAAGCACCTGCGCCCTGGCGACATCCACACCCACGTCTTTGCCCGCCAGTTCCCCGTCGTCAATGAAGACGGCACGGTGTACGACTACATGCGCGAGGCGCGCGAGCGGGGCATCCACTTCGACCTTGGGCACGGGGCGGCCAGCTTCTGGTATCGCGCCGCCATGCCGGCCATTGCCGACGGCTTCCCGCCCGATTCGATCAGCACCGACCTGCACATGGGCAATATCAACGGCCACGTTCACTCCATGCTCGACACCATGTCCAAGTGCTTGGCCATGAACATGTCCTTACAGGAAGTGATCTACCGCTCCACCGTCACGCCCGCCAGCGCCATCCGCCGGCCCGAGTTGGGGACTTTGACGCCCGGCTCTGAGGCCGACGTCGCCGTGCTAGGTGTCTTGGAGGGCAACTTCTACTTTCGCGACTGCGGCTGGGCCTGCATCGAAGCCCAGCACCGCCTCGAATGCGCGCTGACTTTGCGCGCGGGCGAGGTGGTGTGGGACCGCCACGGCATGACCTGCCCGCACTTGCAAGAGGTCCCGCCCGAGGCCGAATACTGGCACCTGCCCGAACGCCAAGCCACCAGCCCCGTGCCGCGCCTGTGGCGCACGGACGCCTGAGTAGGCCGCGCTAGAGGCCATCTGAACATGTATCAACGGCGGTGATCATTCGTCGTCCCTGAGCTGAGCGACGATGCGGTCTGGCTCCGAGCCATCTTTGGTCGTTAGATAAAAGTAATACCCCCCACATAGTTGCCACCATGCGGCCCCTACCGTACATTTTATGCGCTGATACAAATGCCGTAACCTCTTGTAAATTTTGAATCAATCGCCTACCAAACTCCACCCAATCACTGCGCTTAAAACCCTCCTGCCTCAGTGCATGCTCCAAGATCGGGTGCGCCTCGAACGACGTCTGAGGCGTCGTGGTCGCCTCGATTCGAAAGAAATCGAACGCCTCCTGGACCAAGCGCGCAGTTCCGCTCGTCTGCGCGAACGTCGACGCAAAAACCGCCCAAATCCCACCTACTCACCTGCCCTGCCCATCAGCGATCGCAGGGACGAAATCCTCGCGGCGATCAAGGCGCACCCCGTCGTCGTCGTCGCGGGTGAGACCGGATCGGGCAAGAGTACGCAATTGCCCAAAATCTGCTTGGAGGCTGGCCGGGGCGAGGCCGGCCGCATTGCCGTCACGCAGCCGCGCCGCGTCGCCGCTCTTTCCATTGCTCAGCGCGTGGCCGAAGAACTCAAGGTGACCTACGGCCGCGATATCGGCTGCAAAATCCGCTTCCGCGACCAGACTGCGCCCGAGACCTGCATCAAGGTCATGACCGACGGCATGCTGCTGGCCGAGACCCAGACCGACCCCGACCTGCTCGAATACGACACCATTATCGTGGATGAGGCCCACGAGCGCAGTCTCAATATTGACTTTTTACTCGGCTATCTACGGCTTCTCCGCCGCAAGCGGCCCGATCTCAAGATCGTCATCACCTCGGCTACCATCGACACCGAAACCTTCTCTCGGGCCTTTGACGACGCCCCGGTCATTGAGGTTTCGGGCCGGATGTTCCCGGTCGAGGTCCGCTACTGGCCACTCGATGAGATTCTGCAGGACCGCGGTGACTACACGTATTTGGATGCGACCACCAGCGCGGTGGACGAAATTTTGCGCATGTCGAGGGAAGGCGACCTCTTAGTCTTTCTGCCGTCCGAGCGCGATATCCGCGAAACCCGCGAGCGGCTCGAAGGGCGCAAGTTGCGCGGGATCGAGATTTTGCCGCTGTTTGGCCGCCTAACCGCCGGGGAGCAGCAGCGCGTATTCGCCCCGGGGGACCGTCGGCGCGTGGTGTTGGCCACCAATATCGCCGAGACTTCGCTGACCATTCCCCGCATCCGCTACGTCGTGGATACGGGCTTGGCGCGCCTGTCGCGCTACAATCCCCGCACGCACACCCAGCGCCTGCCGATCGAACCGATTTCGCAGAGCAGCGCCCGCCAACGGGAGGGGCGTTGTGGGCGGGTCGCGGACGGGGTGTGCATTCGCCTTTACTCGGAGCAGGACTTTCTCTCGCGCCCCGAATACACCCAGCCCGAGATCCAGCGCGCCAATCTCGCCGAGGTCATCCTGCGGATGATCAATCTCAAGCTAGGGGACATTGAGGCGTTCCCCTTCATTGACCCTCCTGCAAAAGCCGCCATCGCCGGCGGTTTTCAACTCCTGAGCCAACTCAACGCCCTCGACGAAAACCGCGCACTCACTCCCATTGGCCGCGCCATGGCGCGCCTGCCCATCGACCCCACGGTCTCGCGGATGCTGCTCCAAGCCCGCGAGGAGCAAGCCCTGTCCGAAGTGCTCGTCATCGCCGCGGCCATCAGTATCCAAGATCCGCGCGAGCGGCCCTTGGAAGAGCAGGATGCGGCCGACCAAATGCACCGCCAGTTCCACGACAAAAATTCCGATTTCCTAGCCTATCTCAACATTTGGAACGCGTACCACGACAAAGTGGAAAGCGCCTCGCAGAACCAACTCCGCAAATTCTGCAAGGCGCACTACCTCTCCTACATGCGGATGCGCGAATGGCGCGACATCCACGCGCAGATCCGCGAGACACTGAATGAGATAAAAGGCTTCCGCTTTAATAGAAAACCCGCCGGGTACGACGCGATCCACCGCGCGGTACTCACCGGCCTACTTTCGAGTGTGGCGCGCCAAGAGGAGGGCAATATCTATCAGGCAGCGCGCAGTCGCGAGGTGATGATTTTTCCCGGCTCGGGACTCTTTCGCTCCAACAAGGTCAAGAAGCCAGTCGAGAGCGACCCCCCCGGTTGGCTGGTCGCGGCCGAGATCGTCGAGACCTCGCGCCTGTTCGCCCGTACCGTCGCTCGCATCCAGCCCGAATGGCTCGCTGAGCTAGGCAGCCACCTGTGCCGCGCTTCGTACGACCAACCCTACTTCAACGCGCGCTCGGGGCGGGTGCTGGTGCGGGAAAAGCTGACCCTCTACGGCCTCGAAGTACTCAGCCGCCGCATCCCGTACAGCCGCATCAACGCCCGCGAGGCCACCGAGATATTCATCCGCGAGGCGTTGGTGCCTGGGACGGTGCATACTCCGCACAAGTTTCTCGCGCACAACATTCGTCTGTGTCAGAAGATCGAAACTTGGCAGACCCGCGCCCGCGGTTTGGCCGATGTCCACGTCGAAGAGGCCGCCGCCCGCTTTTACTCCCAGTACCTCGACAATGTTTCCTCTCTACCCGACCTCAATCGGTTCCTCAAAGACAAGGCCGACGACTTCCTGATGATGGAAGAGGAAGATTTGCTCGGCACCACTCGCACCGATTTCGACCAGCAGACCTTCCCAGACGCACTCGATCTCGACGGCAATAAATTAGCCCTCAGCTACGCCTATCGCCCGGGGCAAGACGAGGACGGCATCACCGTCAAATTGCCCTACAAGCTAGCCCACGCCGTCGATCCAGAAATACTCGAATGGTTAGTACCGGGCCTGCTCGAAGAGAAAATCACCATCCTGCTGCGCTCGTTGCCTAAGTCCATCCGCAAGCAACTGGTGCCGATTCCCGCAAAAGCCCAGAGCATTGCCGCCGATCTCAAACCGACGCATCCCACTTTTTTGGAGTCTCTGCAGGATCACATCCGCCGGCACTACCATATCCAAATCCAAGCGTCGGACTGGAACGCCGATGACTTGCCCGACCATCTCAAGATGCGCGTCGATATCCAAGGAACCAACGATCAATCCGTCGCGGCCGGCCGCGATTTGCAACAACTGACCCAACGCCTCGAACAGCACGATACCCCGGTTGAACTAGACGCTTGGAAAAAGGCGGCCCAACAGTGGGAACGGGAAGGGATAACTACTTGGGATTTCGGCGATCTGCCCGAACGAATAGAGGTTACCCAAGCGGGTGGAGTACCGCTTTATGGGTGGCCTGGCCTCCGCTGCGACGAAGGCGGCGTGTCGCTGCGGCTCTACAAAAGTCGCTCCGAAGCCGAAATTCGCTCGCGGGAGGGTTTTTTCGGCCTTTGCGCCCTCGCCCTCCGCGACGAACTGGCTTGGCTCCAGCGCGAGCTCCAAGAGTTGGCGCAGTTCAAGGCGCGCTATCAAGGCAGTTCCCTAGAACTGCGCATCCAAGCATTTGAACATCTCGAGCGCTATCTCTTCCACCGCGAGCAAATTCTACCCCTGCGCCAAGAGGATTTCGACGCCGTGCTGGTGCAGGCCAAGCAGCGGCTGCGCGGCTTGGCCCCGCGCTTCATCTCCTTGGTCGATAGCCTCCTCGAAGCCCGCCGCGAAATTCTCCTCTCAGGCCGGTCCTATCGCGGGCTGGACGCGGACTTGGAGCGGCTACTGCCCGACGACTTCCTCGCCCGCGTCCCCTTCTACCATCTCAGCCACTTGCTCCGCTATCTAAAAGCCGTCGAGGTGCGCGCCGAACGCGCCGCGACCGATCCGCGCAAGGACGCACAGAAAGCCGAGTTGATCGAGATGTACCAGAACCAGTTGGAAAAGCTCGCCGGGGAGACCAATTCGCCCGAGCGAGCGAGCCAAATCGAGGAATTGCGCTGGATGCTGGAAGAATATCGCGTCTCGGTCTTCGCCCAGGAGTTGGGTACCGCCCACCCGATCTCTCCCAAGCGGCTCGACAAGAAAATCGAGCAGATTCGTCAAATCCGGTGATCCGCGCCCTGATCTTCGATCTTTGCCAGACCGCGCGCGAGTTAGCCGAAATCTTGGACAGTAAAAACCACGCGTAGAACGACGATCAGACGTTCGCCACCAGCCACTGGTAGCACTTCTCGTATCCCACCTGTCCCTCGGTCTCCGGGCCTTCGTATTCAGCCGTCCAAGCCCCGTCGTAGCCAGCCGCCTTGAGGCACTGGACCGCGTGGTCGAGGTGGATCTCGCCTTCGCCCAATGCCGATCCCTTGTAATTCTGCCGCGAGCCGGTTCCGTCCTTCATGTGGGTGTGGAACACGTGCGGAGCCAGCATTTCATAGAAGTGGTCGATTCGATCTAGCTCGTGACCGAACCAGCGGTAGTTCATAGTATCCAGATTGACGCCGAGTCGGTCCGAGCCAACGCGCTCGATCAGGCTTAACTGCCAGTCGCCGTCGTTGGTGGAAATTCCGTGGTTGTCGAGGGCGATCCGCACGTCGTACTCTTCGAGAAAATCGGCGCAGCGCTTGAAGGCTTCGAGCATCATGGCGTCCCACTGCTCCTCTGGGACGTCGCCGTTGCGGTTCCAGCCGCCATCCGAGCGCACGATGTCCGTGCCGGTTATGGGAATGATTTGGCAGACGTAGCGGTAGCGCTCGATTTGCGCGTCCAAGTCGCGGGGATCGGCTTGCAGGAAGTCGTTGCCGGCCGCGACTGCCGAGGCTTGCATCCCGTATTTGGCCAATAATTCGCGCGTGGCTGCGGCCGCCTGCTCGCCGTTTTTGGACTCGCCATCCCAGATATCGCGGATCTGCAACTCGCAGTACCGATAGCCGATTTCGCTGGCCCGCCGGGCGAAGCCTTCTAAGTCGCAGCCGGGCCAGTTGTAGTGAATTGCGCCTATTTTTGCCATGTTCGTACTCCTCTTGGTTTAGGTTCAGTAAAGTCGCCACACCTGCGTCTGCAATGGCATGAGGCTGACCTCTGAGATCTCCTCACTGGCGGGTATAGCCTCCATTGCAAGAGCTTCGTACGTGTCGAAGCACTTTTGGCGCGATGTGGGCGACTGCGGTAAATAATCGAAATGGTAGAACGCCTTCCGCACGGTGAGCGGATCGAAGTTGTGCACCACTAAAAGCGCGCCCCGCTCAGTATAGCGCACGTATGCCAGAATGCGGTCGTCTGGGTCGCCGCCTGCAAATTCGTTGCGGTGGAAGTACACCTCTCCGTTGCAAAATTCTGGCCATTCCTTTTGCAGTGCGAAAAGACGCTCGTAGGCCCTTGCTAGGCTGGCGTGCGGCTCGCGCGCGGCCCAATCGAAGTGCAGGAGGGTCTCGTTTTCAAAGTCGGTGCGCGCTTCTTCACCCCACTCGCTGCCCAACTCCAAACCCCGCGTCAGATTGCACCCAGAAGCCGAGCCGGCCGAACAGTCAATCAAGGCGGCCTGCAAATTCTTGAGCAGGGCCATCAGCAACGCCCAGTCTCCTAGCTGGATGGGACAGGTGAGGCCCTGCCAGTAGTCCCGCGCCTGCTCGTCGCAGCGCAAGAGTTCCCAGAACCGCTCGTGCCACACTTGGGTGGCGCGCGGGCTGTCGTGATTTTCAAAGTAGGCCATGGCCACGGTGCCCGCCGCGAAGGTGCGATGCATCTCCTCTAGGAAATCGATGAGGGGTTGGGCGTGCTCGACGTCGCGGTGATAGTCAACTAAGAGCGCGTAGATCATATCTGCCGGGACGTCCACTGCCTCCGTCAGCGGGCACAGCGTCTCGCCCAACACCAACGCCTCGGGTGCTACAGCTTGAATGCGGTTCTTGAGCTTTTTGAGAAAGGGCCGGTCGATGGTCTGACTGGCGTCGATGCGCACCCCATCGAATCCGCATTGCTCAATCCAATACGGGGCAATCTCCAGTAGGTACTCTTGTAACGGCCGATTGTAAACCAAGTCGAAGAGCGCCACGTCCGAATAGACCAGCCAAGCGATCTGGTGGATTTGCGGCACCCCGCGCTCGTCGCGCAGATACCACTCGGGATGCTCGGCGATCAGCGGACAGTCGCGGCTGCTCTGCATCAGGACCAAGTCGAATATGACCTTCTTGGCGAGAGCGTGTGCCTTCCTAGTCAGCACCCGCAACTCAGCGCGACCGACGAGTTGGACGAAGGCTTCGCGTCCGAGTGCCTTTTCTACTTGGGGTGCTGACAGTCCGGCGAGACCTTCCATCTCGTTTGGGAGCACGAAACTTTCCGCCACCAGCGCCTCCCAATCCACTTCTGCAGTCGGCGAGACTAGCTCGGGTTCAATCTGGAAAAAATCCTGTACCGCATAGACGCTGCCGAGGGCACCCTTGCGCACGTCCGCGCCGGTGTGCAGGTCCGCAAAACCCGGGCGGAAGAAGGGCAGCAAGTAGATCACGTCGGCAGGTATGTCTTCTAAGCGCCGCGTCAGTTCGGCGAACCGGCCGGAGCGGAAGCAGCCTCCCTCGACCTCGGCTCCGACCTTGCGCACGCACACCTCGGAGATCGTCGGTCCCTTGCGCACCCACTCCGGGCTGACGACGACGACCCCGTCGCGGTTTTCAGCTAGATCGTTGAGGCTGATCCACTCCTTGCGCCCAGCCTCGGCGTAGCTGTCGGCGGAAAATTCCACCGCATAGTTGAAGGTGCCCGTACGCCCAAGCGCGAAAGCTGCCGACTCAAAGACGAGGTTATTGCCAGCGAGGAGGGGAGTGCCCTGTTCATCGACAAGCAGCCGCATCTCCACGTAATCATTGGTCCCGTCAACATCGGTCCACAGCCGCGCATCCACATCTCCCGGCTGGACTTCGCGCGGGTCAACGGCGGCGACGAAAAGCTCGCAGCGCACCTGGGCAATGGCAGCCGTCTTGCCAGGTTCGATATAGGCCCTAGCGAGGGGCGGCTTGCAAACCCGACCGTCGATTCCAATGGTCAGGTTGCCGCCCCAGACCTGCCAGTTATCGAACTCGCGGCGCTGGTAGCGGCAATGCAATTGTTCGTAGAACGCGGCGCGTGAACTGAAGACGGCCGTAACAGTCAAAGAATTCTCTCCAAAAGCATTAGGAACTGGTCCTTCGCAATTCTTACGACTATCTATGGTTCTGCCGATAGTGCCGCTTGAGCAGATCCTCGCCGAAATCGTTGTGCAGATCGCGCCAAACTGCGTGGATGTGGTTGGCGTCGTTTTGGGTGTTGTCGTACTCGGCTAGGAAACCCGGTCCCTGCACCCGGTAGTAGTGCGGTCCCCCGCGTTCCTCCGCGCCGGCCCAAGCAAAGTGCGCCGCCCGCAAATATGCCGCTCCGAGTCGCGCCCATTCGGCTTCGGCCACCGCTTCGGGCAAGCGCTGTACGTACACCTCGATTAAGGAGTCCAAGATCTGACGTTGTGTTGCGCTCATGTCCGCACTGCCCAAGCCCTCCGGTTCGACTTCGCCGCGCACGTGGGGCACGTTGGTCGTGAGGATGTCTCTTGGGGCTTCCGTACTGACGATGGCCACTGCTTTCTGCTCGCCGTCTAACTCGTGCAAAAGTTGCCGCCCTAGATCCTCTTCCTCCCGCAAAGCCCGCAGTCCAGTTTGCTCGCCGTGGCGCACCTCAGCGGGATTTGAGCCGAAAAACAGCGGCGTCGATCCCAGCCGACCTTCTACTATTGTGTGGTTGAGCGAGACGTGATGACCCTCAAAGCGCCAGCCCCAGGGCGCATCTCCACCCGGATCGCCGAAAATGCTCACGTGGTATAGCTCAGGATCGCGCTGGAAGCGCCGCCCGGCTCCCTCCAATTCGGCCAGTATCGGCTCCAGCGAAATGATCGTCGAGACTTTTTCGTACCCCGACGCGCTGACTCCGGTCGCTACCAGCGCGTGCGCTAGCTCCCGCTGTCGCTCGTCCATTTCCTTTAGCGGCAATCCGGCGCGCTCCCTCGGAATGTAGTGCCAGTTTTCGCGCTCCGTGCTGTCGGCAAAGTCGATCACCGCTTTCTGCCGCTCCGACTCGTCCAGTGATGCGAGAAAATTGCCAGCGGCCTCGGCCATGCGATGTACTGTATTGGTTTGGTTCATGATCTTCCTTTCTCAAGTCGGCCTGCGCGCCGACAAATCGTCGTGCAAGTCGATGGTAGTGTATGCCTCGTCTGCTTGCTTCACGGCGATGCGCACAAACTCCAGCTTTTCCGGCCCGGGATTGTACATGCCATGCCCTCGGCCAATCCCCTGCCAAGTAACCGATCCCGGCCCCACCGCAAAGGTCTCGTCGTCAATCGTCATCAGCCCTTGTCCCTGCAATACCACAAAGCTCTCTTCGAGGAAGTCGTGATAGTGATACCCTACCGATCCCCCCGCGTCGAGGATTGCATGGTCGAGAAAAGTCCAGTCACTGTAGAAGTCATCAGGCGAAAGCACGTGCCGAGTGGCGATCTGTCCGCAGCCGCCGTGAATTGCGTCGCGCCACATTAGCGCTTGCTCGTTAAAAGTACCAACCTTGGGCTGCACGCCTTCCTGCGTCTCTGCATCCGCGTCCAGCGCGACGCGCACGCTCAGTACGTTCACAGATGCATCGGTCAAATTTTTCAACTCGTGAGCGCATCCGGTAGGTTCGACGACAAAACAGGGCCCTTTTCCGCTTTCCACTCGCTGCTGTCCCACGGTCAACTCCACCGGCCCGCCTGTAAACACATAGCCCTGTTCACAAGCTATTCCTGTACCTGCTACCGGGAACGGTTCCTCCGGTGCCAATACCCAATAGTCGAATGCCTCCCACGGCGTCTCTGGCCGCAACCCTACAAAGACCGGACAGCCTTCTTGGTCTAACTCATCGAGCCGGACGTGCTTCATGCTTTTCTCTATCATCCTCTGCCATCCCGCTAAACTACGCATCCCAACGCCCCTTTACAAACCCTTGACACCCTTCCGCTCAACCCCCAACATAAACGCCCATCTCTACACGGAGCTACCCAAATTGCCCACAGAAAAAGAACCCATCCGCGTCGCCGTTCTCGGCCAAGGCCGCTCCGGCCTCGCCATCCACTGCCGCTACTTCAAAACCGCCCCGCACAAATACCAAATAGTCGCCAGCGCCGACCTCCTTGACGACCGCCGCCAGCGCGCCCAAAGCGAAATGGGTTGCGATACGTACGCCGACTACCGCGACCTCCTCGCACGCGACGACATTGACCTAGTCGTCAACGCCCTGCCCAGCCACCTCCATCCCCAAGCCACCATTGATTCTCTCAACACCGGCCACCACACCATCTGCGAAAAACCCCTCGCTTGGAGCGTGGCCGAACTCGACACCATGATCGCCGCTGCCCGCAAGGCCGATCGCCTGCTCCTGCCCTTCCAGCAGTCGCGCAACGCGCCCCAATTTCAAAAGATGCTCCAAGTCATTGACTCGGGCGTCCTCGGCCGCATCGTCCAAATCTCGATCTCCTTCAGCGGCTTCGCCCGCCGCTGGGACTGGCAGACCGTGCAGGAATACCGGGGCGGCAACCTACTCAACACCGGCCCGCACCCCATGGATCAAGCCATGCGCCTGCTCGACTTCAACATGCCGGACCAAATCCTCTGCGCCATGGATCGCGCCAACACCTTCGGCGACGCCGAGGACTACGTCAAAATTCTACTGCGCACCAAAGACAAACCCGTCATCGACGTGGAAATCTCCTCCTGCACCGCCTTCCCACAGCCCATGTACACCATCCACGGCGAGCGCGGCGGCCTCTCCGGCGGCCCTGCGGGACTAACTTGGCGCTACTACGATCCGCAAAAGGCACCCGAGCAATCGCTCATCCGCAGCCCACTGCCCGGCCCGAGCTATTGCCGCGAAGAGCTGAAAATGATCGAGCGGTCCTGGGCCCCGAACGAGGACGAACAAAACTCGTTTGCCTATATGTCCAACGCCTATTACGACGGCGTATTCGCCGCGTTGCGGGATGCAGCCCAACCCGAGATCACGCCGCAACAGGTGCGCGTGCAGATCGCCGTCATCGAAGAGTGCCACCGCCAAAACCACCTCTCCCAACTGCCGCCCCAAGATTGGCCAAAGGAATGCACCACATGAACGCCGCCAAAGCGAACGCCCTCATCGCAGCCATCGCCGAGCTACCCCGCGTCCAGCTAGCTTCAATCCGCCCCACCCCGCTGGAGCCGCTGCCGCGCCTGACCACCCACCTCAACAGCCCGGCGCTCTACATCAAGCGCGACGACCTGAACGGTTTGGCATTTGGTGGCAACAAGACGAGGATGTTCGAGTTTGCTCTAGCCGACGCCTTGGCCAAAAGGGCCGACACCATCGTCTCGGGCGCGGCGGTGCAGTCCAACTATTGCCGCCAACTCGCCGCGGCCTGCGCCAAACTAGACTTGGAACTGCACCTGCTCCTCCGGCCGGTGCGCGCAATCGACCACACTGAATCGCAGGGCAACAACCTGCTACAGCACCTGCTCGGCGCACAGATCACCGTCCTAGCGGAAGGCGATTGGTACGCCCAACAAGACGCCATAGGAGCCAAGGTCGAGGAGCTTTCCGCACAGGGGAAAAACGCGTACTGGCCACGCCGCGAAGATGCGATCGACCTCGACGCCATCGCCTATGCCGAAGCGGGCGTGGAGATTGCCCGCCAATGCCAAGAGCAAGGCATCAACCCGTCTTACCTCTATCTCTGCGCCCTCGACACTACCCAAGCTGGCTTAGCTTTGGGCCTAGCCTATATCGAGTCGCCGATCCAAGTCCGCGGCTTCAGCCCTTTCCCCGGTCCCGATGGCCACCACGAGGCCATGGCCTCCATGGCCAACCAAGCCGCTCGCCGCCTCGGTCTCGACATTGCCATGAGCACCGCCGACTTTGACAACGACAATTCCTTCGCCGGCCAGGGGTACGGTATCCCCACTCCCGCCGGCTTGGATGCCTTGCGCACTTTGGCGCGCAAAGAGGGCATTCTCCTCGATCCCGTGTACACTAGCAAGGCCCTCGCCGGCCTTTTTGCCCACGTACGCGACGGCAGGCTAGACGGCGAGGCGATTTTCCTGCACACCGGCGGCAACCCGGCCCTGTTCGCCTATGCTCAAGAGGTTCTCGCCGACTGAATGGATCCCTTTTTCCTGATCGGCGTCTCCTTCCTGACCTCAACCTTTACCGCTATTATCGGCGTGGGCGGTGGCATTGCGCTGATCTCGGTCATGCCGGGCTTGCTGCCCACCGCGGCCATCATCCCCGTCCACGGTGCCGTGCAGCTCGCCTCCAACGCCAGCCGCGTATTCTTTGGCCTACGCCACATCGAATGGCGCATCTTCTGGCCCTTCTCGGGCGGCTCACTCCTCGGCGCTGTCGTGGGGGCGCAGGTCGTTGGCGACTTTAGCTTCGACGATCTACCCCTTTACCTGGGCGTCTTCATCCTCCTCGTCATCTGGGTTCCCGTGCCCAGCCGCGCTTTTCGCCTTCCCGGCCACTTCGCCATTTTCGGTGCCCTCCAGACCTTCCTCGCCCTCTTCGTCGGCGTCGCCGGTCCCCTGAGCGGTGCCTTCTTGGCCAACGCGGGTTTGCCCAAGGACCGCTTGGTCATTACCCACGGCACGATCATGACCGTCACCCACCTGTGCAAAATTTTGGTCTTCGGCTTTGTCGGCTTCACCTTCGCTCCTTATCTGCCTCTCATCGCCGGGATGATTGGCGCGGCAGCGCTCGGCTCGTGGTGCGGGACGCGCTTGCGCGACCGGGTTTCCGAAAACCTCTTCCGCAAGGTCTTCAGGATCGCGATCACGCTCCTCTGTTTGCGCATGATCGTAGATGCGCTCTATGCGGCTTAGAAGCAGTCGGTTGCAGAAGCGAACTTTGCGGGCTTATTTTAATAGCTTCTGTGAAGGAGATACTATGAACGAAATCGAACAAGCCATCCAAGAAATCGAAATCTACGGCTTCACTCTGCTCGAAAGCGTCCTCGATTCCGACACGGCCGCATCCATGCGCCAAGCCCTGATCCGCTGCGAACAAGAGCACGGCACCGAACACACCCATCGCGGCGCGGCCCGTCATGTGGCCAACCTCCCGGTCATGGATCGCATCTTCCACCAGTGCATCGACCACCCCCGCGTCTTGCCCATCCTCGAACATTTTCTCGAGCCCTCGCTGATTTTGGGCAGCCTCAATTCGCGTATCGTCCGCCCTGGCGACGGCTTCCAAGACCTGCACAGCGACATTCCCGCCTATATGCTCAACATGGACACGCCGGTGATGATGAATACGGTGTGGATGCTCGACGACTTTACCCCTGAAATCGGCGGCACCCGCGTGGTGCCCGGCTCGCACAAGAGCGGCCTTGCCGCGCCCCCGGAGGGATTCGCAGTCCAGCACGAAGTGCAGCCCACCGCCTTGGCCGGCTCGGTGATCGTCTTCAACGGCCAGTGCTGGCACGGCGGCGGTGCCAACACCGGCGACCGCAACCGCCACGCCCTTTTCGGCCACTATAGAAAGCACATGCTGGTCTTCCAACTCGACCCGCACGATGGCTTCCCACCCGAGTGGTGGGACAGCTTGAGCCCGCGTCAGCGCCAGCTAATGAGGATGCAAAACGGTCCGGGTGCCCTGCATGCAGCCGATGTGCATTTTCGCTAGGAGACAGGACGTGCTGAACACCCGCAGCTTCGCGCTCACCGTTGCTATCGCGCTTCTGGGTCCGACCGCCCTAAAAGCCGAGGTTACTACTTGGCAACTCGGCGGCAGCCAGCCTTGGGTCGGCCAAGACACGGTCAGCATTATGATTGATTTTGAGCGCGTCCCTGGTGCCATCCAGCCGGTGCGCGTCGAGCCGGGCGTCAACATCATTTCCCTGCTCGACAACTGGACGACCTTTCGCCAGCCCAAAGAATTAGGCTATATCGACGGCGAGCGGCCCCGCATCTGGAAGTGGAACGAAGGCAACGGCGACCCAACCGAAAACGGCGTCGCACTCATCGATGCCGACAGCACCACGTACAATTCCTCCAAGGCCGAGGGGATTGGCAAGCAGTTTTTCACCATCGACTTAGCCGTGCCCATGCCTGCGCGCACCTTCGGCTTCCACACTCCTTCGGGCGGTTTCCGCTCCGACGGCACGCCGCTGCGCACGGATTCGACGCCGGCCTTTCAAGTCTCGATCCAAGAGGAAAACAGCGAGATTTTCGCCATCAAAGGCCCGCTGCCCCTCGCGAGGATCGTCGCCGAGCCGACGCAAAATTTTGCGCCTGACGTGCACATTGGTTTCGACCAGCAATACGTGCGCTTCTTTCGCTGGGCCCGCAAATTCTCCATCATCGACGAGACGGCCTTGACCCGAAACCGCGTTAGCGGCTCATCCGGTGGCCAAGGCAATCAAGCTCGCTCGCTCTTGGGCACCATCAGCGAATTTGAGGTCTATGGCGAGGGCTTTCCAAAGCGGGCCACGTACCGCTCCAAAATCATCGACCTCGGGGCCGAGCAAAACTTTGGCCGGCTTTTCTTTACCGCCACGCCGATGCGCTTTGTCGCTGGCGAAGCCGTTGAGGCACCCGATGCACGGGCCTTTGCCGAGATCGAGGTTCGCACGGGCCGAGACGACGACCCGAACATCTATCACGAGTACACAGTCACCGGCAAGGAAAAGGTCGTCTCCCGCGCCCGCTACGAGAACGATCTCCGCACTGGGTTTGGCCGCACGTGCGCCTCCTGTGACTTTGTCCAGCGCAGCCCCCGTCCTGGAATGCGAGCCGCAATTACCTACGACCGCGACAACTGGACCTTCTGGTCAACTCCCATCACTCAGTCGGGACTGCCGCTCAATCTCGACAGCGGCTCCTTCATACAGGTGTTCATCACGTTGCACAGTACTCGCTTTGCGGATTTTGTGCGCTTGGATTCGCTGTGGACAGAGCGGGCACCGCTGTTGGCAGCGCGTGTCCTCGGCGAAGTGGCCCCACTCGACGACCCACAACCCGCGCACGGATTCGGCGAGGTGGCCTTGGGCGAAATGGTCGAGTTTGCGTACGACCTATCGGCCTCCTTCTCAGGAGGGAATCAGCGCGGCTTCGACCAAGTACGCATCCAAACGGGTGCCCTGCCTGCGTTCAAAGAGTTGCTCATCGGCGGCCAAGCGACCGACCCAACCGCCGTCCGCGAAGAGGATGACGGACTGACAGTACTCCTGCCCGAGCGCGTCACCCGCGCCAACAACGCACCGTTGCGCATCGTCTTTGCCGCGGAAGTTTTTGAATTAGCCACCACGTTCTTGGGCACTGTCACCGATTCAGAGGCCGAGACCTTGCCCCAACCTATCGTTTCTGGCGACGCCAGCGAACTGATCTCCACCAATAGCCTGCGCGTCCTCAGCGTTTCGGATCAACAACCTGCTTTGGTGCAAAACTTGCGCTTTTCAACGCCTG
>JAPPEF010000292.1 GCA_028875335.1 Gemmatimonadota bacterium | reverse complement strand
CGCACGAGCTTTTTCTCTTTACCGATTTGGCCCAATACAACTGGGATCAACTCGAGGATTCAGTCCCGTCCTTTGCTGGCACGCATGTCTATATCGCCGGCCCGCTCGCCCAGCCCCGGCCAAATGCTTACGTCGAGCGGGTCGCGGCCCCGAGCTGGATGCTCGCTGCCGACGCCAAAGTCACCTTGCAAACCGAAATCGCGCACAGCGGCGCGGGTACGGCTCTCGACCTGTTTGTCGATGGCCAGCGCGTGCGCCGCCAGAGCGTGGATCCCGGAGCACCGGGCAAGACCCAAGTAACGCTTAGTTTTTCGCCGCGCCGGTCCGGGCGGTTAAGTGGACACGTCGCGCTTTCAGACGACGCCCTCACGCTCGACAATCGCCGCTACTTCACACTCGACCTGCCCACCGCCATCACCGTGCTGCTAGTGGGCGAGCAGCCCGAGGACGCGTACTATGCGCGCCGGGCACTCGGGGCGGCAGCCCTCTCCGATCCGGTCGTAAAAATCCGCACCGGTCTCTTTACCAATCTCGACGCCAGCACCCTCGCCGAAGTAGATGTGCTCGTGCTCTGCAACCTCGCGCGGCTGAGCGCAGCGCAAAAGGCGACCTTGGACGAGTTCGTTGCCAGCGGTGGCGGCGTGGTTCTCTTTCCCGCGCCGCACAGCGACCTCGGCTACTACAACCGCGACCTCTTGCCCGGCCTGATTCCGGGGCGCTTCAAAAACCGGCTCGGCTCGCCCGGTAACACGGCCAACTATCAAGTCTTAGATTCGGACGAGCCACACCACCCGCTTTTCAACGACCTCATCACCAGCGACGGCGATCAACCGCGCTTCTACGCCTATTTTTCCATAGTCCCCACGCCCGATCTTTTGCCCTTAGCCCGTTTCAATGACGGACAACTCGCCATGGCGCTAGCTTGGAAGGAGCAAGGACGCGTCGCACTCGCGGCCTTCCCCATAGACCCGCAGTGGAACGACCTGCACCAACGCGGGCTGTTCGCCCCCCTCCTGCACCGCTTAGTGCGCGAGCTGAGCCTGCCGCCCGATCGCCATGCCGCTTACTTGGTGGGAGAAACGGTCTATCGCCGTTTGGCCGATGTCTCAATGGAAGCTGTGGTAGAGGCCGAGACGCCGTCGGGCGAGCGCCTGCGCTTGGAGCCGGAGCCCGTCGGCGGCCAATACTTGTGGAAAATTCCCCACGTCGGCGAGGCTGGCATTTGGCGACTGCGCGCTGCAGGTGCAGAGGTTGATGCGTTCGCCGTCAACTTCGACGCCCGCGAATCCGCTCTCGCACCCGTAGTGCCCGAGTACGTACGGAGCGTTTTCGCGGACGCAGAAGTCCATTTCCTCAACCCAGGAGATGATCTGCGCCTCGCAGTCTTGGGCAATCGCCACGGCCGCGAGCTGTGGCGCGAATTCCTAATTTTGGCCCTCGGCCTCCTCCTCGCCGAACAGTGGATCGCCCGCGCCCCCCGCGACGTTCCGGTGCGTCAGGCGGCATAAAAAAACCACCCCGTTAAAGGGTGGTCGCTCGCTTCCCAAGACCAGCTTTACCTCATCCGCCCGCGTCTAGCGCGCGAAAAAACTCAAACGTATAAATGCCGTGGTCGTGCCCGTCGGCCCATTCGATGCGAATGCCGTAGCGCCCGACATAGCTAACCCCCCGCACCTCGGCCGTGGCCGACACTGCCTCGGGCTGCAAGAGCGTCAATCCTCCCTCGCTTGTATCGCGCAATTCCCGACAGTGGGCGCAGGGACACTCGCGCCGCAACCCCTCCAAATCGTAGCGGCTCTCGCGGCCATCGCTCCACGCAATGACCAACTCGCCGGCCCGGCCATCCACGGCGATGTCGCGCGGCTTCGCCTTGTTCAACGCGGCTCTCCCACCACCTTAGCACTCAATTCGTAGGGCGCGGCGTCGGTGATCTCCACTTCGACGAAAGAACCCACCGGAGGCGTGCCCTCGGCTATTACTACTTGGCCGTCGATTTCCGGAGCGTCACGCTCCATCCGCCCATAGCACATCTCCCCCACGCGCGCATCGACCAAGACCTGCTGCCGCGTACCGACAAGCTCGTCGTTTTTCTCCGTGCCCACGCGCTCTTGCAGTTGCGTCAGGCGGCTGTAGCGCTCCTGCTTGACCTCCTCGCTAACCGGATCGCCAAGCTCATACGCCGAAGTCCCATCTTCCGGCGAGTAGAGAAAGCCAGTCGCGTAGTCAAAGCGCGTCTCAGCCACAAACTCCAGCAAGGCGGCAAAATCGTCCTCGGTTTCCCCGGGAAAGCCAACGATGAACGTCGAGCGCAGCCCGGCCCCCGGCAGCCGCTCCTGCAGCCGCGCCAACAAATCGAGCGTCTTTTGGCGCGTCGTCGCCCGCTTCATGCGCTTGAGCACCAGATCGGAGATGTGTTGCAGCGGCATGTCGATGTACCGACACATCTTGTCGCACGCAGCGTAGAAGTCAATCAGTTCCTCGGTCCAAAACGCCGGATAGGTGTACATCAAACGCATCCACTCAATGCCCTCTACTTCGGCCAGCGCTTGCAAAAGGCGCACGAGCTGGGGACGACCGTAGAGATCGGCCCCGTAGCGCACCGAATCCTGCGAGACCAAGACCAGCTCTCGCACCCCCTCCGCGGCCAGCCGCTCGGCCTCGGCCACGAGCTGTTCGACCGGCTCGCTCACGTGCCGTCCGCGAATAGCGGGAATGGCGCAAAAGGCGCATTGGTGATCGCAGCCGTCCGATATGCGCAGGTACGACCAGTGCTTCGGCGTCAGCGAAGTCCGCGGCAAGCTAGCCAAGTACCCGGGCCGCTGGACGCCCAACACGTCGTCAACGTGGTGAACGATGTCGGCTTCATCCGCGATCGTCAGCAACTTGTCGGCCTCCACCAACTCCTGCGCTAGCTCCTCGTAGTAGCGCGTCGATAGACACCCCGTGACGATCACCCCCTCGCACTGGCCCTCTTGCTTGAGCCGATGCGCGTCCATAATCGCGGCGAGGGATTCTTCTTTGGCCGGTTCGATAAAGCCGCAGGTATTGACTACTACCACGTCCGCTTCTTCCGGCGCGTCCGTCATCTGATAGGCATGACCCTGCAAAAGCCCCTGCATCCGCTCGGAATCGACCGTGTTTTTCGGGCACCCCAAGCTGACTAGGTGTACTTTGTGAGGCTGATTTTCGCTCATCTCATCCCTCGCAAAACCGCTGCGCGTATGCAATGGCCGCGCGCACCGTGTCATCAGTTATTCCCTCCACGACCTCCACCTCCCCAATCCGCCGACCCAACACGAACCGTAGCTGCCCATCCACCCGCTTCTTGTCGGCCTTGGCACAGGTCAAAATCCGCTCAGCCTCCACCTCGGCCAATCCCCCGGGCACTCCCAACCGCTCCAGCAACGCATCCTGCCGCTGCCGTTCCGCTTCGGGCCAAAACCCCTCGCGGCAGGCGATTTCTCCGGCGGCAATCAAGCCCAAAATTATCGCCTCCCCATGCCGGTAGCGACTGTAGTCCGTGGCGGCCTCAATCGCGTGCCCAATGGTGTGCCCGTAATTGAGAATGGCCCGCAAACCCTGTTCCTTCTCGTCGGCGGCCACCACCTCGGCCTTGATCTCGACATTGCGGCCGATCAGCCAGTCCAAGGTCTCCGGCACCAGCGCCATATCCACGACCTCCTCCAAGTGCTCCTCCAAAAAGGCGAAGAGCGCAGCGTCGCGGATCAGCCCGTGTTTGACCACCTCGGCCATGCCCGCGACCCGCTCGCGCCTCGGCAGCGAGTGCAGCGCATTAGTGTCGGCCAAGACCAAGCGCGGCTGGTGAAAGGTGCCGATCAGGTTTTTGCCCAGCGCGTGGTTGACCCCTGTCTTGCCGCCAATGCTCGAATCCACCTGCGCGACAATGGTAGTAGGCACCTGCACATAGGGCACGCCGCGCAAATAGGTGGAAGCCACAAAGCCCGCCATGTCGCCGACTACGCCTCCGCCAAGCGCCACCACCCAAGCGCCACGGTCGAACCCGGCCGCGATCATCTGCGTAAAAATGCCCTCGGCCCCGTGCAGGTTCTTGGCTTCCTCACCTCCAGCATAGACAATCTCCAACACCTCAAACCCAGCGGCGCGCAAGCTCTCCCCCGCCGGTTGCAGGTAGCGCGCCGCCACAACCTCATCGCTCACTAGCGCGACCTGCCGACCCAAAGCCAAGTCGCGGCAGCGCGGCCCTA
>JAPPEF010000008.1 GCA_028875335.1 Gemmatimonadota bacterium | reverse complement strand
TAGCGCTCGTCCAAGCGGCGCTGTAGATCCGAGACTTCCCCTACTAGCTGCTGGTAGCTCAGTCCCTTTTCCAACACCGCGCCGACCTTGGCCAAATTCAGCGGCTGTAGCTGAAAGTCGTAGGCTCCTTGGCGCATCGCTTCAACCCCTAGCTCAATGTCTTCGGGCCCGGCAACGGCAATGGCGCAGATGGCCGGATTTCGCTTGTGGGCGAGTTGCTGGACTCGCAACCCGTCGATGCGCTTTTCGCGCAGGGCGTAGATCAGCGCGTCAACCGCATCTGCGTCGAGGATGTCGTACGCGCTCTGTCCCTCGTGCGCCCAGAGTACTTCATATGATCGCTGTTCAAGATAAAAAATCAGCGCCCGGGCTTGCTGGGATTCGGACAGCACGACCAAGACCCGAGGCTGCGTATGGCGCTTCTGGCTCACGGGGTGACCTGCTTGCACAACTCGACGACCACCTCGCAGTGCGGCGTTTGGGGAAACATATCTACGGGCTGCACGCTGCAAACGCCGTAGCCAGCCTCGCCCAAGGCGCACAAATCGCCGGCTAGCGCGTGAACATTACAGGAGACGTAAATGATGCGCGGCGGTGCCAACGCGCCCAGACCGGCCAGCGCCTTTTTGTGGATCCCAGGTCGCGGTGGATCGACAACGGCCAAGTCAAAATGCTGGCCTTGTACCGCCAATTCCCCCAGTATGTCCTCGGCTGCGCCAACTATGAACTCGCAGTGTTCTATCCGATTGCGTGCGGCGTTGCGCCTAGCGTCTTCCACCGCTTCAGCCACTACTTCGATGCCCAACACGAACTGGGACTGACGCGCCAAAAGCAGGCTGATGCTGCCCGTGCCGCAGTACAAATCTAGCACTGCTTTTTGCGGCCCGGCCACGCGAGCTATGACCTCGTAGAGCCGCTCGGCTTGCAGCGAATTCGTCTGAAAAAAGGACTGGGGAGAAATGTCGAATTCGAGGCCAGCGCACACTTCGGTGATGCGCCCGCTTCCCTTGAGCACAAACTCGCGCTCCCCGGCTGCCACTTGGGCCTTGCCGGTGTGTAAGGTGACGAGTAAAACATCAATTTCAGGTACAGCGTCCAATAGTTGCTCAGCGAGCTGTTGGACGCCTGGGTTGGGATACGAGGCCACGACGAGGTTGACCATCACTTCTCCACTCCGCTTGCCCTCGCGTACGACTAGGAAGCGCAACAGCCCTTGGTGCCGCTTCAAGTCGTACGCGCTCAGGCCCAACGCTTGGCTGATGCGACGGGTCGCTCCGACGATGAGGTTGGAAGTGCGCGACTGTAGGTGGCACTCTTCGACATCGAAGATCCAATTGAAACGCCCGCGCGCGTGCAGGCCCAATTGCAACAAGCCCTCCCGATCCGTGCCAAAGGAAAATTCCATCTTGTTGCGATAAAAAAAGGGGGTCGGACTGGGCAAAATCGGCGCTGCGGGCGGCAGCGTCAGGCCACTGGTTGCCAATGCGCTGGCGACCATCTGCTCCTTGACGGCGAGTTGGGCCGCATAGGGCAATTCCTGCCAGCGACAGCCGCCGCAATGTCCAAAATGGGCGCAGCGAGGCTCCTCGCGCTTGTAGCCTTCTGTGAGGAACTCCTCCACCTCGGCTTCGAAGCGCCCTTTGCGCTTCTTTACGACCCGGGCAGCGACCCGATCCCCGGGAACAGACTGACGCACGACGACCTCGCGGTGCCCGACGTACGCCATCCCGTCGCCCTTGGAGGTGAGGGCGGCAACCTCGACCTCGATGCGATCTCCTCGTTTCACGTGTTACCTATCTAAAATGCAAACGGGGCAAGATGGTCATCATCTTGCCCCGTCGCTACTTACCTTTGGACGCCCACCTTATTCTTCGGCCTTAGGAGCCTCTTCTGCTGCAGTCTCGTCCTGCTGAGCCTCTTCTGCGGCCACCCCGGGGCGGTCCACGAGTTCGACGATGCTCATAAATGCCCCGTCGCCGCGTCGCGGTCCCAATTTGATCACGCGCGTATAGCCTCCGTTGCGGCTTTTGTAGCGCGGGCCGAGTTCGTCAAACAGCTTGGCGACCACCTGCTTGTCGGCTATGAGGCGTAGCACTTGGCGCCGGGCGTGCAGGTCGCCTTTCTTGGCGCAAGTCAGCACCCGCTCGGCCGTGCGCTTGAGCTCTTTGGCGCGCGTCTGGGTGGTGGTGACGCGCTCGTTGATAAAGAGCGAGGCCATCATGTTGGACAACATGGCCTTGCGGTGTGGAGCCGTGCGCCCCAGTTTGGCTATTTTTTTGCCGTGTCTCATGACTAGAATTCTTCCGCCAGCGGATTGTCCGCTGTTTGGTCGATCTCAATGCCGTCGTACGGAGTCAGATCCATACCCCAGCTAAGATTGTTTTCCTCAAGTATTTTCTGCAACTCGTTGAGCGATTTGCGGCCAAAGTTGCGATACTGCAACATCTCGGCCTCCGTGCGCGACACCAAATCCCTGAGATGGGTGATTCCTGCGGCTTTGAGGCAGTTGGCCGAGCGCACCGTCAACTCGATTTCTTCGACGGGCGTTTGCAGGAGTTGGACGATCTTCTTGGCCTCCTCGTCAACTTCCTTTTCCTCGGTGCCTTCGGGCTCTTCTATAAAATTAATAAAAAGGCTTAGATGTTCGGTCAGAATCTGGGCGGCTTGGGACATGGCGTCTTCGGGATGTACTGAGCCATCGGTCCAGACTTCCATAATCAACTTGTCGTAGTCAGTACGCCGCCCGACGCGTGCGTTCTCAATCTCGTAGTGGACCTTGAGAACCGGCGAATAGTTCGTATCGAGTGGAATAGCACCAATGGGCTGATCGGGGATTTTATTCTCCTCAGCGAACTGGTAACCGCGACCGTAGCCAACGGTTAGTTCCATTTTCAGGGAGGCCCCTTTATCTAAGGTGGCGATGTGCAGGTCGGGATTCATCACCTCGACGCTGGGGTCCACTTCTAGATCCTTGGCCACTAAGGCCCCGTCTGCCGTGCGCTCGACGCGCAAGACGCGGTCCTCCTCTCCGCGATAGCGAATCGCCACTTCCTTGAAGTTGCGCACGATCTCCGGCACATCCTCACGCACCCCAGCAATCGTGGAAAACTCGTGATGCACGCCTTCGATATTAACTTGCTTTATCGCGGCTCCTTGGATAAAGGACAGCAATACGCGGCGCAGTGCGTGCCCTATGGAAACGCCAAAACCGCGCTCAAGCGGCTGGACAATAAACATGCCATACGTATCGCTGAGACTCTCTTTTTCGACCTCGACCAGCCTCGGCATATGGAGACCTTCTAATTTCATACTTTAGCCTCTTGCCCCTTGATGGATTAGGCGGAGTAAAACTTCAGACGCGAGAATAAAACTCGATGACCAATTGTTCTTCGGCAACCGTGGGAATGTCTTCGCGCCCGGGAATCTCTGCTACGGTCCCAGTCAGGTTAACCTTGTCTATGGCCAGCCAAGGTACGGTTTCCCGCGAGCGCCGCAGCGATTCGTGAATGGCCTCTAGCTGGCGACTGCGCTCGGTAACCTGCACTATATCGCCCATCCGGGTCAGGTAGGAAGGGATATTGACCCGTTTGCCGTTTACCACGATGTGGTTGTGGCGCACTAACTGGCGCGCGGCCTTGCGCGACGGCGCGAAGCCGAGCCGATAGACGATGTTGTCGAGGCGGCGTTCCAACAAGCGCAACAGGTTTTCGCCGCTAACGCCCGGCACTCGCGAGGCCTCCTTGTAATAGCCCCTGAACTGACCTTCGCGGATTCCGTAGAGCCGGGCTAACTTCTGTTTGGCCCGCAACTGCACGCTGTAGTCGGACTGCTTGCGCCGCAAGCCCTGGCCGTGCTGGCCCGGGGCATAGCTGCGCCGCTCAAAGGAGCATTTTTCGAGGTTGCAGCGCTCGCCCTTCAGGAAGAGTTTAGCCCCTTCCCGGCGGCAGAAGCGACAGTTTGGACCTGTATGCCTACTCATAACGTAGTTAGCTCCTCTAAACGCGGCGGCGCTTGGGTGGTCGACAGCCGTTGTGCGGCATGGGAGTCACATCGCGGATTGCGGAAATTTCGAGTCCAGCGTTTTGTAAAGCACGAATTGCGGACTCGCGCCCAACCCCCGGCCCCTTGACCCAGACCTCTACGCGGCGCAGTCCCATATTCATGGCTTCTTGAGCAGCCTTTTCAGCGGCGAGCTGGCCGGCAAAGGGCGTAGATTTGCGACTGCCCTTGA
>JAPPEF010000110.1 GCA_028875335.1 Gemmatimonadota bacterium | reverse complement strand
GTAGTCGGCAAGAGCTTCCTTGTATCGGCCGAGGCGCTCCTTTGCAACACCCCGGCTTCCGTAAGCGTAGGCATCGTCGGGATGCAATTGAATGTATTTGTCATAGTCGGCAATGGCAAGCTGAGGCTGGCGCAAGCTGGACCAGGCAAGACCGCGCAGAAAGTAGGCCCTATCGTGTTCGGGCCACCGGGCGATGAACCTGTCGACGTCGGCAACTACTGCTCGGAACTGTCCGGCCTGAAACCTGAATAGTGCGCGCGTCATATACGCGCCTGGATCGTCCGGCCGCATACGAACCACGTGATCCATATTGGAAACGTCGGCATCGAACCGGCCTGCTCTTGAATAAACATCTGCCCTGCGTTGGAAAATTTCAGAATTGTCCGGTTGTAGGCGGACAGCCAGGTCCAGGTCTGCGAGGGCTTCACCGTACCGGCCCAGCTTTGCCTTTACTTCAGCGCGCTTCACGTAGGCGGCCGCGTCACCGGGTTGCGCCTGGATGATTCGGTCAAGGTCTGAAATAGCGATGTCGTTTTCGTCTTGCGTCAGCCATGTTGGGCCATGCAGATAGTATTCACCGAAACTCTTTTCCTGTGCGCAACCGGCTGACGCTGCATAGGCAATAGCGGCCACTATAGTCCAACCTGTGAATTTGAGAAGGCCCGTCATGGATTGCTCTCACTGCTGTCCGTGCCTGGAGATTGCCTGCGGCACGCGGCGGCTTCCGTGGTCAGCCGGCGGTTTTGCTCGCCAGAATAACACAAACGCTTACAACGATCATTCGCGGCTACGCAGCCATCCTCAGCCCTCTCCACTCTCTCCTCGCCTTTAGCGTTTTACACCCATATCATAGCCCTATATAATGGACATGCATAGCGTACCGGAAAAAAACGAGCGACGCCGCAACGTCCCCGGTCCGGCCCCGCCAACGTCTTGACGAGGCGGCGGCCAGCTTCGCGCGCGGGAACGGCTATATTACCGGTAGCCTTTAATATGGTCAGAAGTTGCGCTCATGTTAAAGGCTACCTTTAATATAGAGGTATAAACCGTATTATAATAAGGGCAGCCGTTAATATAAACCCGCCAAACTTTCACGCAGGAGCGATGGACTTCCATGAAAGACGGCCAGACACTCTCAACCCGGGCCGGACGGTACGTCAGACAGCCAAGCGGATACAGGGCGTTTATTCCGGAAGCGTTACCGCCGAAGCCGCCGGTGCGCATTACGGACCAACTCCAGCGTCTGTTGTCCGAAGCCGACCGCGGATTGGGCAGGCTGGACGGTTCGATCCAGATTCTGCCCGCCGCTGATATGTTTGTCTTTATGTACGTGCGCAAAGAGGCAGTGCTATCAAGCCAGATCGAGGGAACGCAAAGTTCATTGCAGGATTTGCTGGCAGAGGAGGCGAAGATTCTGACGCCAAACCGACCGAAGGACGTAGCTGAAGTAATCAACTATGTCCCGGATCATGGGAGAAATGGCTTGCTTTCTTCCTGCGCGGCGTTGTAACGGTGAGCGAGCAGTCGACCGACACGGTCCAACGCATACTCGCTCTGCGCGAAAGTCACCGCCGTGTAATCAACGACAACTTTGGCCGCGCTGCCGGCAATGGACATCGCGTTCTGGAACATATCTTTTCCCGTCCGGTTGTCTCGGTGGACGACGTTCAGGAGCTTATCGGCACAACGTACCAGACAGCCAACAACCTGGTTGCACGACTAGTGGAGTACGACATCCTGCGCGAGTTCACAGGCCAGGCCCGCAACCGGGCATTTATCTATCAGCGTTATCTGGAGCTGTTCCACGAGACTGGGCAGGAGGATGAGGTATGATTGACGCTTGAGCTTGGCCCCAAAAACCGGGCCGCAAGCCAGGGTGTGTTTCGCATCCCTCCTGAGACCCACCGCGCCCTGGCAATGGACGCCGCTGAAGCCGGCGTCAGCATGAACCGCCTGGCCGCCGAACGGCTGTTGCTGCGGCGTTAGCGCACTGTCGAACCCCCTCTAACCTCCGGTAGGGGCAGGCCTTGTGCCTGCCCTCTGCCTCTCCACTCACGCCTCGCCTTTCCCCCGCCAGACTCCACTCACTCCTCTCCCCTTTTTCCTCGCCTTCCCCCCATATTGACACGATACTGACACGAAAATCAGCGCCAATAACACGCATTTGACATACAAATCTGGTATACTTGCTACCAGCGCCTATGGCCGGACAATGCGCACAGTCAAAAACGCATCGCCAGGAGCGAAAAATGACCAAACCTGCACTTTCCCGCCGGCAATTCTTGCGATCCACCGCCAAAGTCGGCGCAGCGCTGACCTTGGCGAATGCCGTGTGGCCTGCGCCAGCGCCCGCCCGCGCTCAAGTCGGCACGCTAATCCCAATCCCCGAAGGTCTGGACGTTCTGCGACTGCCTGCGGCGTATGAACACGTGGCCTCGGGCAAAGGTTCCTTGTGGGTCGCAGGCCGGTTTCTCAACGCCGCTCGAAACAGTCTTGCATTCGAGAACCTGCCCAGAGACCTGAGACTCAAGTACCATTACGCCGGCGCCGAGTACAAGAGTTTGCCCGCAGCCCGCGGCCTCTGGGAGAGTGTGCCCGCGCCCGTACGCGCCGCCGGCCCCGAAGCCGTGTGGAAATTCCATCAGGGCAAGGATTGGTCCCACATCGTGCCCCGCTCGGTGGGGGGCCCTGCAACGGCTGACAACGGCGTATGGTGGAGCTCGACGAAAAACAAGATTCTGGGAGCAAATGAAATGAGTGGGGCGGACTTGGCCGACGCCAGGGCTGCCCTGCGCTCCGAGGCGCTCAACGCTGCCCTGAGACAAACGTTGAGCGGTATGGTCAAAGGCGCAATTCTCGGCGTGCTCGTGGGGGCCTTCCTGGCCTGTCTGGATTGCGGTCTCGAATACGCAGAAGGAAAAATCACATGGCCTGAGATGGTGGACAAAGTAGTGCGAACAAGCATCTTTGCCGGTCTGGGCGGCCTGGTCATTACCGGCCTGATTATCGGGATTTCGCTGTTTTTTCCCTTCCTAATCCCGCTCCTGATGCCGCTGATGTTCGCGCTTCAGATCGTTTCCCTGCTGTTTCTGGGACGCCATCTGTTCAAGCTGGCGCAGGGTTGGTGGGAGGTGCTGGACGGCGCAGAAAAGCTGGCCGATTTCGCTGACATAGTCGGAAACGCGCAAAGCGCCTTGCGCAATGCCTACAACGAATTGAAAGACGAAGGCTTCAGTTCCGTCCTGAAATGGTTGGAAGCGCTGGCCAGGAGAGTAGGAGCGGACAACGTGTGGGAATGGATCGCAACCAATACGCAATTTGTAATCGACAAAGCCGGCGAATTCACCGACTCTATAGCGGAATCGGAGTTCCTGGAAAAATTTGACGCCGGGGCGATTGCCGAGTCGGTCGCCCGCGTTATAGCGACTGAATTCGAGGAGGCCATCTCAACCACGGAAGGGCTGCTGCATAGCATTGGCGACTATCGAGCAAGCGCCTATCGCAGGTCTCGCAACGCCTACGCCACAGCCTGACCCGACCGCCGCAGTTCTGAAAAAACAGCGCAACACCGCATCAGCTGAGGAGAAGCGACAATGTATAACATGCACTTCGGGCGCGCGGCGGCCGCAGTAGTTTTGGCCTTACTCTTTGCAACCGGCCATGCATCGGCACAGCCGGAGCCCCAAGAGGCGCCGCAAACCGGCGCCGCGGACTCCGTCACCTTCCGCGTGCGCATCCGGAACATCTCCGCTGACAGCGGCCCGCCCGCTCTCTTCTCCCCGGGCGCCTGGGTTCTGCATAACGAGGCCGGCCCCCTCTTCACAAGCGGCGAAGCAGACCGGGGGGAGGGGCTGGAAGCGCTGTCCGAAGACGGCGACCCGGCCGCGCTGGCCGCGGCGCTGCGCGCAAAAGGGCTGACCGCGGGCGTCTTCAACACACCGGTCTGCGCCGATAGCCCCAGGCCGTTGCAAGCCGGTGAATCCTACGAATTTGAACTGACCGCCTCGCCTGAAACGCCCTACCTGTCCTTCGCCGCCATGCTCGTACAGTCCAATGACCTCTTCCTTGCTCCCGTCGAAAGCGGTATCCCCCTGTTCGATGAGGACGGCAAGCCCATCGGTTTGCAGAATGTCACAGGGAAGTTGCTCCTATGGGACGCGGGCACCGAAGCAAACGAAGAACCGGGCGCCGGCCCGCACCAGGCGCCCCGCCAGTCAGGCGCCAACGCGGGACCCGCAGACGAAGTCGCGGCGGTGCGTCCGGTCGACGACGGATTTGCCTACCCGGAGATCGCCGACCTGGTGAATGTCTACATCGT
>JAPPEF010000107.1 GCA_028875335.1 Gemmatimonadota bacterium | reverse complement strand
GTAAGCCGAATGGCGGCTTTGGAGGTCGGTGAGGTACTCCCAAACAATATCCATTGCCGACTGATTGTAGCCCCTACGAGAGACGTATGCAAGCCAATTCGCCGCTCTCTTCTAGGCTGGCTATATTAGAGGCGGTTGCACAATTCCATTTCACCAACCCACTAATTACAATGACCGACAAACAGCGCGTGGCCTTGGGCGCGATTTTTACCGAGTGCAATCAGTTCGGCGGCGAGCCGATTGATTTGTCGTGGTTTGAGCGCTATGAGTTGCGGCGCGGGCGCGACGTGCTCGCAGCCGAAGATGGGGTGGTCGGCGGCATGCTCAGCGTGCTGGCGGCGCGTGGCGTGGAAGTTGCGCCCCTGTTGTTTGCCAGCACCTGTCCCGGTGGGCCGCTGACGCGGGCTTGTTACGACCCGCTCAAGGAAGAGCTGTTGGCGCGGCTTAGCGAAGCGCTCCCGGTGGATGGCGTTCTCATGCCGCTGCACGGGGCGGCGGCGGTGGAGGGCGGGGTCGATTTGGAAGGGGATTTGCTGGCTGCCGTGCGGGATGTCGTCGGGGACGCTGTGCCTATCGTCGCTACGCTCGATTTGCACGCCCATATTTCCACGCAGATGGTGCGCGCAGCCGATGGCTTGGTAGCTTGGGAGACCTATCCGCATCGCGATGCCTTTTCCACGGGCGAGCGCGGGGCGCGCCTGCTATGCGACGCGCTCGTCGGTGCGTGCAAACCCGCGATGGCCATGGCCAAGGTGCCGGTGCTCACCGGGGCCATTCACGGTTCCACCGAGGACGACGACCCCTTCGCGCAAGTGATGGCCTTGGCCAAGGCTGGTGAGCAGCGCGACGGCATTCTCTCGACGAGTGCGATCTTAGTGCATCCCTATCTCGATTTTGCCAGCATGGGCAGCGGTGGGCTGGTGATTGCCGACGGCGACTTTGCCAAGGCCGAAGCACTTGCCCGCGAGTTGGCCACGGCGTACTGGGAGCGGCGCTTTGCGTTAGAGCCAGAGCTATACGCACCCGAGGATGCCGTGCGCGCTGGTTTGGCCGTCCAAGGTGGTCCGGTGGTGCTGGTGGAGGCCGCGGACTGTTGCGGTGGGGGAGCGGCTGGCGATAGCGTGGCGGCGCTGGCGGCGCTGTTGCAGGTCGAGTTGGACGGTCCGGCGCTGGTGCCTTTGGTCGATGCCCGTGCGGCTGCGGCTTGCCACCAAGCTGGCGTTGGGGCCGAGGTGGAGTTGGCGCTGGGGCACGGGCACGATCCGCGTTGGGGACAGCCGATTGTCGTGCGCGGCCGGGTGCTGCGGTTGAGCGATGGCCGCTTCCGCTATCAAGGCGGCATTTGGGAGGGGGTCGAAGGGCAGATGGGACCGGCGGCAGTGCTCGCGCTGGGACAGATCCAGGTGCTGTTGGCGTCGCATCCTACCTATGAGTGGGACAACGAGCAGTTTGCGGCCCTCGGGATGGACGCGGCGCAGGCGCGTTTTATCGTCGCCAAGAATCCCATGAACTACCGCCTCGCTTACGGAGCCATAGCCCAGGCCGTTTTTGTGCTCGACACGCCGGGACCGACACCGGCGACGGTACGGCACCTGCCCTTTGTCCAGCGGACGCGGCCCTTTTTTCCGCTGGATTCGGAGATGGAGTTGGAGATGGAGGTGCTGCGCGCGGAGGTGCGATAAGTCATTGGGCGCGCCAAAGCTGAAGCGGCGTCCACTTTGCCATGCGGCTGAAGTCGAGGTCGGTCGCCAGCATAATCAGTTTGTGGCGAATGCAGATCTGGGCGAGTAGTGCGTCGATGGTTCCAATCTGAATGCCGTGGCGGCGGCACTCGTTGCGCAACTCGGCTGCGTCAATGTAGTCGTCGCGCCCGGGCGCAATCATGGCGAGCGCCCCGAACCGTTCGACGATCTGCGCTTTGGCTCTCGGTCCCTGAAAGCCCTGCAACAACTCCTGCAAGACGATTCCAGTCGTGTAAATCGATTCGCCACCACCGAGCGCCTCCCGCAGGCGCTGTACCTCGGGTTCTTTGGGAATTGTATCCCGTCGCAAGGCCAGCGACCAGACGCTTGTATCCACAAACAGCGTCACTCACGGCTCCGTTCGCGTTTGTAGTCAAAGCTGTCGTCCCAGTACAGTTTGCCAAAAAGATCCAAAAGCCGTTCCTGCTCCCGGCGTGCGATGAATTCCTGCAAGGCGCGGTTGACGGTCGCCTTCTTGGTCTTCTCGCCGCCGACTTTTAGTGCTCTGTTGAGTAGCTCTGGGTCTATAGCCAAGTTTGTCGCCATTGTGTTATCTCCTACACATATAGTTACACATGAATTAATCGCAAACGTGTGACGCGGTCAAGCTTCTTATCAACCTTTCATTTGGCGGCCCGCTCCGCGCAAGTTTAGCCGCGTATTTAAGGTGCCCAAGGGGCTAATTTTACTATATATTGTGGCTCCTCCTACCGGCGGTGCAAGCGACGAGTAGGTCCGGCTAAACGAGAGTGCGAGAGAGAGAATGGAGCGATGCAGATGGAAAAATTAATCGCAGCTATCGACCGAGAATGGGTGGCCGAGCGGACCCGGGAATTGGTCGATATTTACAGCGTAACTATGGCCGAAGCCGAAGTATGTCAGGCCTATGAGGCCATGATGCGCGAGGTCGGCTTAGAGGTCGATGTGCGGGAAGTGACCCACGGGCGGAATAACCTCTACGCACGCATTGCGGGCCGGGGAGATGGCCCCGCGCTGATGCTCAATGGCCATCTCGACACCATTCCCGTGGGGTCCTGTCCGCCCGCCCGCCGCGAGGGCAACCGCGTGTACGGACGGGGAGCGACCGACATGAAGGGGGGGATGGCCGCGGCGTTGGGCGCGGTCAAGGCGCTCTTGGAAAGCGGGCTAGAATTGCAGGGCGACTTGTGGCTGACGGCCATTGTGGGGCACGAGGAGGTCGAGGCGCAAAAGGACGGGCCGCTGGCGCTGATCGCCGATCGCAACAGTGGCCGGATTGGCGGCGAGCGGATTTTAATTGTCGAGGGCCGCGACGCGCTGTGGGTGATGAGCATGGGGTCTATGGTTTTTACCATTACACTCGAATCGGACGCTGGCGGCAAGCACACCCAGTACGTGCCCTTTGCGGAAAATCCGCTCCGCTTTGTGGGCACGCTTATCGAACGGATCCACCAGTATCAACTCGAACTCGACACAGGGCCGGCACACGCCTTGGCCGGTGCCGAGCGAATTGACTTAGGCATTGTCGCCGGGGGCGACTATTTCAATCGCACGCCGCTTTGCTGCACGCTGACGGGGACTCGGCGCTGGCTGCCGGGGCGCACTGCGCCGCAGGTATTGGCGGAGTTGGAAGCCTTGGCGCAACCATTGGCCGAGGCTGGGGGATTGGGCCTGCGGGTCGAGATGGAGCACGAGCGCGAGCCTTTTGAGACGCTCGCCGACGATGCGGCCGTGCAAGCGGTGGGGCGGGCGCACGAGCAGATGACCGGCCAAGAGGCAGAGCTGGTGGGGATGCGGATTGTGGGGGATGCCAATTTATACGTGCATGGGACGGGCGTGCCGACCTTTTACTACGGCCCCTCGAACGAGACGGCGCACGCGGATGTGGAGTGGGTGGAGGTGGATCGGCTGGAGCGGGCGGCGCAAGTGTACGCGCTGGCCGCAGCCGACTATTGCGGCGTCGCATCCACGGATTGAATGCCATGGATATCCAAGCGATTCGCCGCGATTTCCCCGCGCTGGAGCAGTACACTTGGTTCCAGAATGGGGGAGTGAGTATCACGCCGGTGCCGGTGGCCGCGGAGTACACGCGGTGGACGGAAGAGATGGTGCGGCGGGGGCCTTTGCACATCGTCTATCCCGAGGAAGAGTATCCCCGGCGCAAGGCGGCGATGGAGCGGCTGGCGCGGTTTTTCGGCGTGGCGGCTGGGGAGTTGGCCTTGATGCGAGGGGTCAGTGAAGGATTTCAGACGGTGGTGCGGGGGCTGGAGTGGGCGGCTGGGGACGAGATTGTGATCAGTGCGGACGAGGAGGCGGCGCTGCTTTTACCGGCGCTGCACTTGCGGGATTTGTACGGGGTCGAGGTGGTGAAGGTGCCGCTGATTGACGACGATGATGGGCAGGTGCAGGCCGTGGAGGAGCGGTTGGGAGAGCGGACCAAGCTGGTGGCCCTGAGCCATGTGACGACGGATTTGGGGTTCCGTCTGCCAGTGGAGCGGATTTGCGCGGCAACGCGGGCACGGGGGGTGCGCAGCTTTTTGGATTTGGCGCATTCGGCGGGACTGTATCCTTTGGATTTGCATGCGCTGGGGTGCGACTTTGCTGGGTTGCTCTCCTATAAGTGGATGTACGCGCCGTATGCGGCAGGGTTGCTCTATGTACGGCAGGAGGCTCTCGACGCGGTGCAGGTGCGCTATGCTGGCGGGCGGGCTGAACAGTGGTTGGACCCGGTGGCGGACACCTTCGCACTGCGCGAGACGGCTGAGCGCTTTCAGTACGGTCCTTGGTGTTGGCCGTTGGTGCTGGCTTGGGCTTTTGCCGTCGAGTATTTGTCGGCCATCGGGCTGGAGGCGATCTGGGCGCGGACGGTGGCGTTGGCTGGGCGGCTGAAGGAGGGGTTGACGCAGATCCCGGGCGCAGTGCTCTACACCCCGCGCTCTCCGCAGCGGTCTGCGGCGTTGGTCAGCTTTGGGCTGGCGGGCTGGAAGGGGGAGGAATTGAGTCAGGCCCTCCGCGAGGAGTGGAACATGGTCATCAAGCCGCTGCCGCACGGACGCGAAGGCTTGCGCGCTAGCATCACCTTTTTCCTACTGGAATCTGAAATCGACGAATTGCTCGCAGCGCTGAACAGCTTGGCCAAGCAAAGGAGCAAGAGCCGTTGACCTCACAACAAACTGGACCGGCTACAGGTAGCCCCGCTGAATCTTCCCAAGTGGGGCACGGCTTTGGCACCGCGCCTGTTTTTCTCGCGTCAATCAGCACGATCCTCGGCGCGATCCTCTTCCTGCGATTCGGCTACGCGGTTGCGCATGTCGGCCTTTGGGGCAGCCTCCTGATCATCGTTATCGGGCATCTAGTGACCATTCCCACGGTCTTGGCCGTGTCCGAGATCGCGACGAACCGCCGCGTGGCGGGTGGCGGAGCGTACTACATTATCAGCCGCTCTTTCGGCACCAGCATCGGCGGCTCGATCGGGATCGCTCTGTACCTCTCCCAAGCGATCTCGGTTGCCTTCTACTTGGTCGCCTTCGCCGAAGCATTTGAGCCTGTTTACGAGTGGGTCGCCGCGACGTACGCAGTAGAAGCCGATCCGCGTTGGGTGAGCTTGCCTTGTACCGTCTTGCTGGCCGTCCTGATGCTCCTCAAAGGTGCCGGCCTCGGCGTTAGGGCACTGTGGATCGTCTGTGCGATTCTGGGGGTATCCATTGCCGCCTTTCTCTTAGGGCAGGCTCCCGAGTCGATTCGTCCCGACGGGTTTTATCTGACCGCTCGCATCGAAGGTGGAGATGCCTTCAGTATCGTCTTCGCAACGTGCTTTCCGGCCTTTACGGGCATGATCGCGGGCTTGGGACTTTCCGGCGACCTTAAGAATCCCCAGAAGAGCATCCCGCTCGGCATAATCGGCGCGACGCTCACGGGCATGGTTGTGTACTCGTTGGTCGCTATCAAGCTCACCCAGAGCGCGACGCCAGAAGCCCTCGCCGCCGATCAGTTCGTCATGACCCAGATCGCCCTGTGGGGGCCGGCAATCTACATGGGGTTGGGTGCTGCCGCTTTGTCATCTGCTCTTGGTTCGATCCTCGTCGCTCCCAGAACCCTGCAAGCGCTAGCGCGCGACAACGTGCTGCCCGTGCCAAAACTGAATCGCCTGCTGGAGAAAGGCTGGGGTAGGGCACAGGAGCCGGTGTCTGCGACCTGCGTGTCGAGTGTCATCGCAATCACATTTGTTGTCTTGGGAGACATTGACTTTATCGCCCATATTCTCAGCATGTTCTTCATGGTGACTTATGGTGCCCTTTGCTCGGTATCATTCCTCGAATATTTCGCCGGCAATCCGTCGTACCGCCCCACCTTCCATTCGCGCTGGTACCTGTCGCTGTTGGGCGCAGTAATGTGCGGCCTGATGATGATCCAGATGAACGCGCTATACGCATTTGTGGCGATCTCTCTCATGGTAGCGACTTACCTCGGGCTGCGACGCTCGCGGCGAGGAGAGCGCGGCCTGACGGCGATCTTACAAGGGACGATGTTCCAACTGACTCGTCGTCTGCAGATCACGCTGCAGAAAAACCGCGCGGTGAAATCGGAAGGGGGCTGGCGGCCCTCAATTATCGCGGTGACCCGTTTTGGGGAGCGCCGGCTGGGGCACTTCGACCTGCTGCGCTGGATCAGCCATCGGCATGGGTTTGGGCACTTCATTCAGTTTTTTCAGGGAGAATACTCGTTCACTGAAGAAATCGAGGCCCGCATGCAGAAGGGTAGACTGATCGAGCGGGCCGAGGTCAGCGGGGCGGGCATTTTCGTGGATTCGCTGATTTGTCCTTCGTTCCAGATGGCGCTGGCGCAGACGCTCCAGATGCCAGGGATCTCGGGCTTGCCCAACAACTGCGTTCTGCTCGAGTTCGACAAAGAGCATCCAGAAGAGATCAAAGAGACCGCGCAGGGCGCGCTCCTGGCAACGGAATCGATGATTAATGTTCTGATCCTGCGGTCGACGAATTACCGTTTTGGCTATCGGTCCTCGATTCACTTGTGGGTGACTGAGGAGAATCTTGCGAATGCTCCGCTGATGCTGCTTTTGGCGTACATCATCGTAGGTCATCGAGAGTGGAGACACGCTGAGATTCGGCTCTTTGCGTGCTTCAATTCTGGAGACGGAGGACGAGAAACGCAAAAGCTCTCCAATTTGATGATGGAGGGACGATTGCCAATCTCTAAGCAGAATGTGACGTCGGTTCATTGTACGAGCAGTGAATCTCTCGAATTTGAGGTGTCTCTCCGATCCTCTAAGGCCGATCTGGTCATCGCGGGCCTGACCGATGACGACATCAAATCAGGCAAGGCGGAGCAAGCGCTCCAATGCTACGACGGGGCGAACGACGTGCTGTTCGTCCATGCGAGCGAGCCAGTTTTGATTGAGTAATCGTCGCCCTTTTTCTTACTCGAATCCGAAATTGACGAATTGCTCGCAGCGCTGGGCAGTTTGGCCAAGTAAAGAGGCTAAGCGCGAAGGTAGCGCTCATTCCGCATCGCCAAAGAGCTATCACTCATAGCGTAGCGACATGATGTCGTAGATAACGACAGGATGACGTGCAAGTGGACGAGGAGGGGGCTTAGATTTTCTGCGGGGGGACGCCGTATTGTATGAGTTTTCGCTGGAGCGTTCGCAAACTGATGCCCAGAATTGCGGCCCCTTGAGTGCGGTTGCCGCCGGTGTGCGTGAGCGTATCTAAAATCATCTCCCTTTCCACTTCGTCCAGCCGCCTCGGCACAAAATCCAGCCGCTGAGATTCCGAATCGTCTGTGGGAGCGATTCCATTACTAATTGGCAAAATGGACTCGATGTCTTGTTCTCCGATTACCATGTTTCTGTCTGCGGCATAGATCACCAGACGCTCAACCGTGTTCTTTAGCTCCCTGACGTTCCCCGGCCAGTCGTATTCGGCCATACGATCAAGACACCGATCCGCTATTTCGATGGGAGCGATTCCATTCTGCTCTGCGAAACGCTCAGCAAAAACCCGCACCAGTAGCGGAATATCCGACTTCCGATCTTTGAGGGATGGGACGGGAATGTGAATGACGTTGAGGCGGTAGTATAGATCTTCGCGGAATTGTCCCATTTTGACCGCGGTCGTCAGATTCGCATTCGAGGCTGCGACCACGCGTACGTTGACATCGATTAATTGGGTTGCTCCTAAGCGCCGGATTTTCTGTTCCTCCAGTACGCGCAATAATTTCGTCTGCCCCTGCATCTCTAAGTTCCCGATTTCATCGAGGAAAAGGGTCCCGTCATGGGCTGCTTCAAAAAGCCCCCGTTGGGCCTGTGTGGCCCCGGTAAAGGAACCTTTCTCGTGTCCGAATAACTCGCTTTCGGCTAGCTCTATCGGCAGAGCCGAGCAGTTGATGGCAACGAACGGCCCATTGCTCACAGCGCTGAGTGAGTGGATGGCACTTGCCACCAACTCTTTCCCAGTGCCGCTTTCGCCCGTGATCAGGACCGTTGATTTGAACGGTGCCGCACGGCGGATCTGATCAAACACTGTCTGCATTGCACTAGAGGTCCCCAACAATTCGCCGAATCCCGTCTTCGCCTCCATCTGGCTAGCTGAGATAGGGTCAAATATCCGCTTGCGTTCAAGTGCGCGATGTACGGCAATCAGCAGGTCATTGGCATCGACAGGTTTGACTACGTAATCGACTGCACCTAGCCGCATGGCCTGGACCGCTTGTTTTACAGTTGTATAAGAAGTGAAGATGACTACCGGCAGCGGCGGAGTCAGTCGAATGGCTGTACGCAGCAACTGCATACCGCCTGGCATCTTGATGTCTATGAGCGCCACGTCCAGCGGTTGCGTTTTGAGCAGCCGCTCGGCGACGGTGGCATCCGTGGCTTCGACAACTTCATCACAACCTTTCTCCCGTAGGATTTGGGTCACAACTGCTAGGTGTTTCGGGTTGCTATCGGCAACGAATACGCTGCCTAGCAAAGGCGCATGAGCGATTGGGTCGGAGGATGCTTGCATTGGTGGTTTGTTGCGTACTACGTCAAAGTGATCTGATCAGGGCGACAAAATGTCGTATCCGCGATTTCGATTGTCAAGCTCGGCCTCGGGCCGAACTCGATGCAACACCATGTAATTTAAGGAATTGCCGCGAAGTCCGAGACGTGGCTCTAAAGAGTGGCACAGGCTTTGCTATTATTTCGTCCGACGACCGAAAAGGGACCACGCATACTCGGAGAAAGGAGTTGCTATGGAACTAGCAAGCGTGCTTGAAAGGTGGGAATGGTGGGAGAAATACTTTTCCCCCTTTGCCCATATTATCGTGGCTTTCGTCGTACTCGTACTCGGATGGTTGGTGGCTCATCTGGTGGCCTTGATCGTCCGGCGAATTCTGCTCAAGACGCGACTGGATGACAAAGTAGTAGGGTTGGTCATGGGCCGCGATGCTGCTGCGGATATCCATCCCGAACGCTGGATCAGCAAAGCGGTGTTCTACCTAGTGATGATCTTCGTGCTCATTGCCTTTTTTCAGATACTCGGCATGACGGCACTGACCGAACCGCTCAACGGGATGCTAAACCAGATCTTCGTTTATCTGCCCAAGCTGGTGAGCGCCGGCGTGTTGCTTTTGATTGCTTGGATCGCGGGTAGCCTGCTGCGGCGGATCGTAACCGGCGTGCTTTCACGGGTCAATATCGAGCGGCGTTTAGCTGAACCGGCCGGAATCGAGCCCACGACAGAGAGTGTGTTACCGCAGACCATCGGTAACTTCGTGTACTGGCTTACGTTTCTCGTGCTGCTCCCGGCGGTCTTGGATGCCTTGGGATTGCAGGGATTGCTGCAGCCAGTGCAGCAGATGCTGGCCAAAATAGTTGGTTTCCTGCCCAACCTGTTTGCTGCCGCTCTCATCATGCTAATCGGCTGGCTCGGTGCGCGCATCGTCCAGCAGGTAGTAACCAATGTCCTCGACGCCACCGGGATAAACGATTTTGGCCGTCGCGTGGGGGTGGCGACTGGATTGGGGATCGAAAGTCTGTCGGGGCTTGCTGGGACGGTGTCTTATGCGGTCATCTTGATCATCTCGGCCATCGCTGCGCTCGAATCGCTAAACTTCAAGGCTATCTCCGATCCCGCTAGTTCCATGCTGGAAGGGGCCTTGGCGGCAGTACCGTCTATTTTGGTCGCCGCCGGTATCCTCCTCATCGGCTATCTGGTGGCTCGATTAGTAGCTCGCGTGGTGGACGATGTGCTCCGGCAAATAGGTTTCAACGCGCTGCTCCAGCGCCTCGGGATCGCGGAAGTGACCGTTGCTGAGGAGCGCTCGCCTTCCATTGCGGAGGCGACTTCTGCTGAGGATCGCCCTGCAACAGCGAAGGCGACCCTTGCGCTGGAGCGCCCGCCGTCGCAACTGGCGGGATATGTCGCCATGGTGGCCGTACTGCTCTTCTCTGCCATTGAGGCAACCGCGCAGCTTGGATTTCAAGATTTGGCCGGTATGCTCGTGAAGTTGACGCTGCTGTTCGGCAAGATCGTCTTGGGCGCGGTGATCTTTGGTTTTGGGCTTTACCTCGCGTCTGTGTTTGGCCGCATCGCGTCCAGAAGAGGGGGAGCCTATGGCAGCATACTCGGCACGATCGTCCGGGGCGCTATCGTGGCATTGGCGCTATTTATGGGGCTCAGGGAGATGGGCATTGCCAACGAGATCATTACCCTCGCCTTTGGGCTCATCCTCGGTTCGGCAGCCATCGCCGCGGCTATCGCGTTCGGCATGGGGGGGCGCGATTTGGCCAAAAAGCACATGGAGCAGTGGACGCAGGATCTGGAAGAGATAAAAAAGGATGGTCCTTCGTCCTCAGAGGAAGGGTAACACCACTGTTGATGTGGGGGTTAGGCCGATGCCCAACTCCCACATCAATACAAAGCTTAACCCAAGGAGTAACACAATGATAAACACGCGCACAGTTTTGGCTTTGCTCACTACTGTCGCCTTAGGCGCACCGTCCCAACTACGGGCGGTTTCTCCCGAAGATTACGACGTTCCAGTGAGCACGGCCCAGCAGCTACGCCTCGGCGGTACGTACTCCTACGCAGGTAGTGGCAGCGACACCGGAACCAGCGACGGCTCGGCTTCGCTGTTGTACCAGCGTTATTACAACTCCCTGCCCTACGCTTGGGATATGAACTTCAACGGCGTCGGGTTGACACGTCGGACGGCTGACGGCACGCAGGAAGGTTCCTACAATTTCGTAGCCGGCTCAGGGATCAGGAAGTACTTCAAGCCAGAAGGCGATCTTTTTTACTCCGGCGAACTCCGCGTTACGGGCAACAGCGATTTCGATCGCCCGACCATCGACGCGACGCCGGGCGTGGGGTACGGACGCTTTATCCGCGTCACGCCACTTGCTCAAGCGGTGCGTATCGAGCAATTCCTGCTGAGTGAAGGATTGATTGAGGGCCCGCTGCCGAAAAAGACGCTGGTTGCACTCGCGCAGGTGATCGAACGCCGGGATGAATTTGAGACCGAATTTGGTGACCGTTACAAGGTCAAGTGGTTCGAGGCGATGGAGCAAGTTATCGCCGAGTCTGGCCTGTTTGTTCATGGAGGATTCGGTGCCGTCGGCTCGCTGCGCGTCGATGAAGTGCTCTTCCAAGAACATGTAAACGAGCGCTTTATCGGTTGGGATGTGCGCTCAGGCATCCGCTTCGAGGCGTTGACGAAGGACTCGGACACCCCCCGCCAAGACCCGGGATTGTCTCTAAGAGTGCGATACTCGCGGCCTGTGGGCTGGAAGTCCCAGTTAGATTTCGGTGCCCAGTACTCCTCGCCATTCACCGGCGATTTTGGATCTGACGTCTTTACGCTGTCGAGTTCGCTGAACTATCTGTATGAGGTGACCAACCGCATTGACTTTACGCTCAGCAACATCCTAACGGCTTCGCGTAGCGAGCCGGACGTCGAGGCAACAGTGGTTAATCAGGTGCGATCGGGATTCATCTTCTTCATCGAGAATCAGGTCAACCTCAATGTCACCGGTTCTATCGCCAAAGAGCGCGGCCAGGATCCCACGCAGGGCCTGAATATGGCTATCGAGTACCGCCTGCGTTAGAAAAAGGCTGCCAAATATAGAAGTTGATGGACATGGCGGGGCTACCAATCGAGACGAGGAGGGGGCGGCTCCACCGAGGCGGGGCCACCCTTATATACAAGAGAATGGGTGGCTCCGCCGATCTATGTTCGGATGATAGGCCAATAGAGTCCTTGAGACAGCATCTTAACACTTATCGGCGGAAGGGATTTTCGTAAGACATGACCATCGAAGATATGCTCGACGCCTCGCAACAATTCTGGCGGACAGTCAGTGCCTCGACATTGCTCCCGGGGCTTGATGTACAGGTTGCCGCGACAATTATCGCAGTCCTCGTTGCGCTTCTGATCGGCCTAGTAATCCGAAGCCGGGTCCGCGTATTCGAGGCTGAACCGAACGCCGGACCGCTGCTCTACCTGCGTACAATGCTCTACCGGACGCGCAATCTAGTCTCTCCCGCGCTGAATATACTACTGCTGGGCGTCGCGATTGAGGTCTGCATCGCTTCAGTGGGCCAGAGTTGGCTAATCCGGATTGCCCAAAGCGTCGCGGTCGTGGTGTTCTTCTATCGCATCATCTCAGGTTTTGTCGGCAATTCCCTTGTCTCCGGTCTATTCATATGGATTGTGATCCCCTTGGCAACGCTTCGCGTCTTCGGTTGGCTCGATGAAGTCAGTGCGTGGCTCGATGCAGTTTCTCTCGATGTTGGCACCATCCGCATTTCTCTGCTTTCGCTCGGGCGTACCTTTGTTGCCGGCGGTGTGCTGTTTTGGCTTGGTAGCATCTTAAACACGTTTGGCAAAGAAGCTATCCGCAACCGCCACGCGCTGGATGTCGGCACGCGCGAGATGATCATCAAGCTGTTCCAGATCGGCCTGTACGTCAGCATCTTCCTGTTGCTTCTTGGGGCAATGGGCATCAATCTCACTGCTCTCGCGGTCTTTGGCGGCGCACTCGGCGTCGGCCTTGGGTTCGGCCTGCAAAAGATCGCTGCGAATTTCGTTTCTGGATTGATTATTCTCTTTGACCGCTCGATCACGCCCGGCGACTACATTGCGTTCGAGGATGGACATTCCGGGACACTCCGCGAACTGAATATGCGGTCGGCGACGTTGGAGACTTTTGATGGCAAGGACATCATAGTTCCAAACGAACAGTTCATTACATTGCCGTTCGTCAACTGGACGCACAACAACAAAAAACAGCGCTACTCACTTGAATTCTCAGTGGCCTACAAGACAGATCTCCATACCATGCTACAACTCGTGAGGGAGGTTGTTGCCAGTCATCCGAAGGTGCTGTCTGGACCTGAGTTGCCTATTGAGGAACGGCCGGACGCGGAGATCAGCAGCTTCGGTGATTCGGGTGTCAACATTCTGGTCGAGTTTTGGATGCTCGGGATTGATGATGGGGAAAACCGGGTCGGCGCGGATCTGCTTCTTATGATTTGGGATGTACTAAAAGAGAACGATATTGAAATCCCGTTCCCGCAACGCGATGTAAGGATTGTACGTGCCGAGCCGTAAGGACAACGGCTTGGATGATCCGCCTACTGGACGTTGCGCATCAGCATTGTCTTTTTCTTACTTGAAGCCGAAATTGATGCGCTGCTCGCGCTGCTGAGCAGCACTATTTTGCAGTAGTGGAAGGCACTTTCGCAAGATATGACTCGAATAGGTTCTCGACGCGGTGCAACAATTCTGGCGGACGGGCGGCGAATTTGCGGTTGGCGCGAATGGACGTCCCTGCCGGGGCTTGGCATCGCTGCGATCAAGGCGAAGCTCGATACGGGTGCCAAGACCTCGGCATTACATGCGTGGGACATTGATTTGTATGAAGTCGATGGACGCCCTTGGGTCAGCTTTTGCGTACATCCGCTGCAACGCGACAACGTCTCGGTCGTGTACTGCTCTGCACCGCTTTGCGACCGGCGTTGGGTGACCAATTCTGGGGGCACGCGCGAGCGGCGCTACGTCATCTCGACGCGCCTCAGGATCGGGCCTGACTCTTGGCCGATTGAACTCACCCTCACCAACCGCGACGAGATGGGCTTCCGCATGCTCGTTGGCCGCGAAGCCATGCGCAGTCGCCTGATCGTCGATCCGAACGCTTCATATCGCGCTGGCAAGCCCAGTCGGAAAGCGAAGAAATCCACCAAGACCTAGCCACTGCCAAACCGAGAGGATGCGTTTATGAAGATCGCCATGCTGGCCCGCAACCCGAATCTCTACAGCCATAAGCGCCTCGTCGAGGCCGCAGAGGCTAAGGGGCACGAAATCGACATTATCAACACGACCCAGTGCAACATGAATATCACGGCGCACCGTCCCCAAGTGCTGTACCAGGGTGAATCCCTTACCCTTAGGGGCTATGACGCCGTGATCCCGCGCATTGGTGCGTCGGTTACCTTTTACGGCCTTGCGGTACTGCGCCAATTCGAGATGATGGGAGTTTGGCCGCTGAACGAGTCCGTGGCTATTGGCCGTTCGCGCGACAAATTGCGCTCGTTGCAGCTTTTGTCGCGGGAGGGCCTCGGCTTGCCGGTTACCGGATTTGCCAATTCGGCAAGCCAAGCGGAGGAAATGATCAAGATGGTAAATGGCCCGCCCGTCGTCATCAAACTACTAGAGGGCACCCAGGGCATCGGCGTCATCCTCAGTAATACCATGTCGTCGGCAAAGAGCGTGTTTGAGGCATTCCGGGGTGCTAAGATCAACATCTTAGTGCAAGAATTCATCAAGGAAGCGGGCGGGGCCGACATTCGCGCCTTTGTCATTGGCAACCGCGTCGTCGGAGCCATGATGCGCCAGGGGGCACCAGATGAGTTCCGCTCCAATCTGCACCGAGGCGGCTCGTCTATGAAGATTCGCATCACCCCCGAGGAACGCTCAACCGCCGTACGGGCAGCCAAGGTGATAGGTCTCAATGTCGCTGGCGTCGATCTTTTGCGCTCCAACCACGGACCCGTGCTCATGGAGGTAAATTCATCGCCGGGATTGGAGGGCATTGAGAAGGCGACGGATCTCGATATCGCTGGGCAGATCATTGCTTTTATAGAGAGCCATGCTAAACCTATGCGGACTAGGACTCGCGGCAGGGGTTGATTGATGAAAGCGCGTGCGCCGAGACCATCGCAGGTCGTCTGCATCGACGGGGCGGAGATTGGCCCTGGTACGCGAGCCCAAATCGACCTGCCTCTTGTCGATCTCTCTACCCGCGTGCCGCTGACCATGCCGGTTCACGTCATCAACGGCCGCCGAGATGGTCCGCAGTTGTTCGTGTCGGCAGCCGTACATGGCGACGAGCTCAACGGCGTGGAGATCATCCGCCGCGTCGTCAAATTGAGCGCAGTAAAGCGACTACGCGGCGCGCTCATCGCCGTGCCGATCGTCAACGTCCCGGGCTTTCTCAATCTCAGTCGGTATTTGCCAGACCGCCGGGATCTCAATCGCTCGTTCCCAGGGCTGACCAAAGGCTCTCTCGCGGCTCGTCTCGCCAAGCTATTTCTCGATGAGGTCGTCATGGGTTCTACGTACGGCATAGACCTGCATACGGGTGCTGTGCATCGGGATAACTATCCGCAAACCCGCGTAAACCTCGACGATGCAGAAGCCGAACGCATGGCACGCGCCTTTGGCGTCCCACTCGTGATCAACGCGGGATTTCCCGAGGGGAGCCTGCGCGCGGCGGCCCACGAGCACGGCGTACCGGTCATCGTCTATGAGGCAGGGGAAGCACTGCGCTTTGACGAAGCGGCCATCCGCGCTGGCGTCAAGGGGGTGATGCGGGTGATGCGGGAACTGGGCATGTTGCCGCCGCTAAGGAGCGCCAAGCCAGCTCACGCCCCCTTGATTCTGCGCTCAAGTCAGTGGGTACGTGCGCCCAGTAGCGGGGTCGTGCGGGCCATTAAACCCATAGGAGCACGGGTGAAGACGGGCCAAGTCTTGGCTATCGTATCCGATCCGCTGGGCGAGACGGAAACCGAGATAGAAGCTCCGGTAGATGGCGTGGTCATCGGCCGCACCAATCTGCCTTTGACGCACGAGGGGGAGGCGCTCTTTAATATTGGGTTGACCGCGGGAACGCAGATTGTAGCCCGCACGCTCGACGATTTCGATCCCTTGGAGGAATACAAATCGGGCGCGACCGGGGAGCTTGCAAAAACAGAGCCGGAAATCGTCTAATGCCGAGTGGGACTATTTCCCATAGCGAAAGGAACCTCGTTGGCCTCACAACAAGCTGGACCTACCGCTGAATCTTCCCAAGCAGGGCACGGCTTTGGCACCGCGCCTGTCTTTCTCGCGTCAATCAGCACGATTCTCGGCGCGATCCTCTTCCTGCGGTTCGGCTACGCGGTCGCGCATGTCGGCCTTTGGGGCAGCCTCATGATCATCGTCATCGGTCATCTGGTGACCATTCCCACGGTCTTGGCCGTGTCCGAGATTGCGACGAATCGCCGCGTGGCCGGCGGCGGCGCGTACTACATTGTCAGCCGCTCCTTTGGCACTAGCATTGGAGGCTCGATTGGGATCGCGCTATACCTCTCGCAAGCGATTTCGGTCGCCTTCTACTTGGTCGCCTTTGCCGAAGCGTTCGAGCCTATGTACGAATGGGTCGCCGCGACGTACGCGGTAGAAGCCGATCCTCGTTGGGTGAGCTTGCCGTGCACGATCCTGCTGGCCGTGCTGATGCTCACCAAAGGGGCCGGTCTCGGCGTTAGGGCACTGTGGATCGTCAGCGCGATTTTGGGGGCATCCATTGCCGCGTTCCTGTTGGGACAGGGGCCCGAGGAAATCCGTCCCGACGGGTTTCATCTGACCGCTCGCATCGAAGGTGGAGATTCCTTCGGCATCGTTTTCGCAACGTGCTTTCCGGCCTTCACGGGCATGATCGCGGGCTTGGGCCTTTCTGGCGATCTGAAGAATCCCCAACGCAGCATCCCGCTCGGTACGATTGGCGCGACGCTCGCGGGGATGATCGTGTACGGGTTGGTCGCCATCAAGCTCGCCCAGAGCGCGACGTCGGAAGCCCTCGCCGCTGATCAGTTCATCATGGCCCAGATCGCCCTGTGGGGTCCGGCTATTTACATAGGGCTAGGTGCGGCCGCCTTGTCCTCTGCCCTTGGTTCGATCCTCGTTGCTCCCAGAACTCTGCAAGCTCTCGCGCGAGACAATGTGCTGCCCGTTCCGAAACTAAATCGCCTGCTGGAGAAAGGCTGGGGCAAGGCACAGGAGCCGGTGTACGCAACCTTCGTGTCGAGTGCCATTGCGATTGTATTCGTCGTGTTGGGCGATGTGGACTTTATTGCCCATATCCTCAGCATGTTCTTCATGGTGACTTACGGTGCCCTTTGCTCGGTATCATTCCTCGAATATTTCGCCGGCAATCCGTCGTACCGCCCCACCTTCCATTCGCGCTGGTACCTGTCGCTGTTGGGCGCAGTAATGTGCGGCCTGATGATGATCCAGATGAACGCGCTATACGCATTTGTGGCGATCTCTCTCATGGTAGCGACTTACCTCGGGCTGCGACGCTCGCGGCGAGGAGAGCGCGGCCTGACGGCGATCTTACAAGGGACGATGTTCCAACTGACTCGTCGTCTGCAGATCACGCTGCAGAAAAACCGCGCGGTGAAATCGGAAGGGGGCTGGCGGCCCTCAATTATCGCGGTGACCCGTTTTGGGGAGCGCCGGCTGGGGCACTTCGACCTGCTGCGCTGGATCAGCCACCGGCATGGGTTTGGGCACTTCATTCAGTTTTTTCAGGGAGAATACTCGTTCACCAAAGAGATCGAAGCCCGCATGCAGGTGGGCAAGCTGATCGAGCGGACCGAGGTCAGCGGGGCGGGCATTTTCGTGGATTCGCTAATTTGTCCTTCGTTCCAGACGGCGCTAGCACAGACGCTCCAGATGCACGGCATTTCGGGCTTACCCAACAACTGCGTTCTGCTCGAATTCGACAAAGAGCATCCCGAAGAGATCAAAGAGACCGTACAGGGCGCACAGCTTGCCGCGGAATCGATGTTTAATGTCTTGATCCTGCGGTCAACGGATTACCGCTTCGGCTATCACTCCTCGATCCACCTGTGGGTGACCGAGGAGAATCTGGTCAACGCTCCGCTGATGCTGCTTTTGGCGTACATCATCGTGGGGCATCGGGAGTGGAGACACGCCGAGATTCGGCTTTTTGTGTGCTTCGACTCTGAAAACGGAAAACGCGAGACAAACAAGCTGTCCAAGTTGATGACGGAAGGACGGCTGCCGATTTCTAGGCAGAATGTGACCTCGGTTCCTTGTACGACCCACGAAGCCCTTGAGCAGGAGGTGACCCTCCGATCTTCTAAAGCCGATTTGGTCATCGCTGGTCTGACCGATGACGACATCAAATCAGACGAAGCCAAGCAAGCCCTACAGCGCTACTACGGGGCAAACGACGTGCTGTTTGTCCATGCGAGCGAGCCGGTCGCAATCGAGTAATTCGGAATCGTCTAATCACTTTTTTCGGCGGGGGTAGATAGTTTGAACAGGCTCGAATTGCGCCTCAATTGGGGTGCCTACACGGTCTGGTGGCGTACTTTATTGATGGTCCTGATCTGGAGTGCAGCCGCTGCCGCAGAAAGCGAGCATCGGTTGACTATCTTGCACACCAACGACCTGCTGGGACGACTGCTTCCAGAGCCTTACTTTGACGAAGCCGACTGGGGCGGTTTTGCCCGCTTGGCCCATCTGATAAAGGAGCAGCGGAGCGTCCGGTCCGACTCCGTCCTGATCGTGGACGGGGGCGATGCCTTGGGCGATTCTCCTCTCGCTGGTGTGGACGCCGGTCGAATGGTCGTGCGGTTGATGAACGCGATGGGCTATGATGCGCTGGCGGTGGGAAACCACGAATTCGACTACGGCCTCGACTCCCTTCGCGTCCGCGCTAGCGAGGCGAATTTCAATGTGCTAAGTGCCAATGTGCGGGTAGCAGCGGACAGTACGGCCTTATTTACACCCTTTGTCCTCGTGGAGCGGGCCGGACTACAGATTGCCCTCATCGGCTTGCTCTCGCCTCAAGCCCTAAAAGTAATCAATCCTGTGAAAAATCCCGATCTGAACATCGACGACCCTCACCTGATCTTGAAGACTTTGTTGGAGGGACCGGCAGGGCAGGCGGATTTGCAGGTGCTCTTGGTCCACATGAGCGCTCAGGAGGCGCGCGATCTGGTGCGGGCTTTCCCACAAGTGGATCTGTGCATTGCTGGGGGCTTTGGCCGGGAAACCCACAGAGGTGCCGGCGAACATGCGGTGCGCTTTGCCGGGGGCGGGTATTTGGTCTCCACGCCAGGCTGGGGAGCTTTCTTGGGACAGGTAGAAATGACCGTGCGCCGAGAGGAGGACAAGGTCGTCTTGGTGGATGTGCAGCCTCGGCTAGTGCCTATAAGTCCCGAGGTTCCCCAAGACCAGACTGTGGCGTCTCTTATTGACGAGCAGCAAGAAACTGCACAGCGAACTCAGCAACAGCAGCTTGGCAACGCTAAGGAACCCATTGAGGACGCGACCCAATGGGTGGCTGACCTGATCCGCACGCGACTGAACACCGAAGTGAGCGTGATCAACCAAGGAACCCTGCGGAGCCTAACCTTGGATGGCGCTATCCAGCTGGGGACGCTGGCCAACCTAGTGCGCTACGATGATGTCCTAGTTCGCGTGGAGGTGCTGGGGAGCCGGTTGAAAGCCATGGCCGATAGCAGCGCCAAGCGGACCTCGGGAAGTCAGCGACTAGTTTTTTCGGGGTACGATGTCGAGACTGGCTTGATTGGCGGTCGCCCTTTAGTGCCAGAGGAGAAGTACCAAGTGGCCACTACTTCGTATCTAGCCTCTGGGGGGGATAGCTACTGGACCAAAAAAGAGGCCCTAGATATGGAATCGGGAAATTGGGTTACGCTGAAGCAGATGCTGGAAGAGCACATCCGTAGATACACCAACTTGGGGCGCTGGGACGGCGTGCGGCGGGGCGGACGGAGCGTTTGGAAGAACAGTACCAAGCTCAACGGCTCGCTGTCGCATACAACTCTCGACGCCTCGGCCAGCCGCTACAGTGGTGTCTCCTTTCTAGGTGGACACGACGCCTTGGCTTGGAATGGACAATTCGAGAGCCGCACCAGCTACGAGAGCCAGCGGGGCACACTGGTCGCCCTGCTGCGCTCTGGTTTTGGCCAGTTGCGCGCCCGCAGCAGCCTCCGCGAGGCCGTGGACCGTTTGGAAGGGGACGTGCTCTACACTTGGTCGCAGCGCGGGCTCGCTCCTTTTTTAGGGCTCGACATTAACACGGTATGGACCGCCGCTTCAGGAGAGAAACATCCCCTTGCGCTGCGGTTCAAAGGGGGGCTGCATAAAAAATTTGGCTCGGATGCCGGCGTCCGCGTCGGTCTGGCTGTGGAAAGAGACCACGTCCAAGCGACCAATGTAATGGGACTAGAAATAGCACCCGAGTACAAAGAAAAATTGCGTCCGGGTAATGTCGTGTCCTCCCAAGCCAAATTCTTTTGGGGAGTAAGGCAAAGGAGTACGCTGTCGCTACAGAATTTCAACAGCCTGCGCATCCGGCTGCTGGGCAATCTGGCCGCTACCCTCGACGCCAACTTCTTTCTCCACCGCGACAGTCAAGTCCAAGCGCTGGCCGTCAAATCGGAACTGCAAGTGGGGCTGGGCTACACTTGGAGCGAGAAATGGCTATAAACGGTTTGAGGTAATGGGAGCAAACTATGAAGGCGTTTATATGGCGATATGTGCCGTATCTCGTTGCTGCCTTTATGGTCGCCAACGGTTTCTACACCTTGGCCATGGGCTTAGGCGAGATCTTTCACCTCGACCAGTATCTGGCCGTCGAACTGGGCGAAATGCGCCGCTATCTGGAAGTAGTCCCCGCCCCGCAGTTGAGTGGTTTTGTGGCGGTTTTCTTGGGCGTCGTATTCATCGTTTTAGGCAAGGGGTTGGCCGAGCGGCGACGGCGCGTGCGCAACTGGGCCGTGGTGGCGCTGCTGCTCAATGTTTTGTCTCATCTATACCAAGGGCTGCCATTGCAGAACTGTATCTTGTCAGCAGCGGGCTTGGTGCTTCTGGGGCTATTGCGCTCTGAGTTTACCCACCACAGCGAGCGCCACCGCTGGAGCTATGCCGAAGTGATTGCCGTGTTGTCGATCATCTTCGCGTTGGCCTACGGCATTGGCGGGGCGTATTTGCTGCGCGCCGAATTCAGCGGTATTGAGACGTGGACAGACGCGGTCTATTTCACGGTCGTCACATATAGCACCCTAGGATACGGGGATATGCTGCCCCAGAGTGCCAACGCCAAATGGTTCGCCATCTCCATGGTGATCGTTGGCATTGGATCGTTTATCACGGCCCTAACCGTATTGCTGGGACCGCTGATCGAGAATCGGCTAAAAGGAGTATTCGCTGTCGTGAGCAAATTTCAAAAGAGCGTGGATCACATAGTAGTGTGCGGCTATACCAAAGTAACCGAGAGCATCGTCGATGAACTGCGCGCGCGACAGGTGCCGTTCCTCGTCATCGACGGGCGCGAAGATTTTGTCGTACATCTCAAAAACAGCGGCCTTGACGTTCTGCAAGGCGACCCCACGGAGCGAGCCGTGTTGGAGCAGGCCAATCTGTCTAGTGCCACCGCAGTGATCGCGGCCACGGATTCGGACGCCACCAATACTTTAGTGGCTCTTACTGCCTGCACCCTACGCGAAGCTGGGGAGCAGCACAAGTTTCGCATTGTAGTGCGCATTGAGGACGAGGAGAATATCGCCAAAGTGGAGAGTATAGGCGTCGATGAGATCATCTCGCCTTCTACTTTGGGTGGACGGCTCATGGCGCAGCGGGCCGTGGGCGCAGCGGAGCGTGTGGACCATGATTGATGTCTATATGGACCGGCTGTGGGACTGGCTAATGAGCATTCTCCCCGATTTGGTGCTAGGACTGCTCATTGCCTTAGCGTCTTGGTTGGCCAGCCGCTGGGTCAAGCGCTTTGTCTCCCGCACTGCCAAGCGCCTAGGCTGGGACGAAATCCTGTGGGATTATTTTGGTACAGTACTGCGCTACCTGACCTTGATTGTGGGTTGGGTGTCGGCCCTCAAGAAGATCGGCTTTCCAGTGGAGGCGGTGTTGGCCACCTTCGGCATTAGCGGCATCATCATTGGCTTGGGAGCACGCCGGTCTATTGCCAATTATTTTTCGGGGTTGATGATGTTGGCAGCTCGGCCCTTTAAGCAGGGGGATCTAATAGAGTTTGGACCGCCGCCGCAGATAGGCCGGGTCACGGAGGTCAAGATGACGTATACCGGCTTGGTGACGCTCGACAATGTGCGGCTGGTCGTGCCCAATATGGTGATCTGGCGCAATAAAATCGTCAATTTTTCCTCCCTTGGGCAGCGCGCCATTCGCATTCCCATTGCCGTGCCGTACGATGTGGACGTGGATTGGGTCACAGATTTAGCCCTCGACGTGCTGGCCCAGCACGATCAGGTACTCGACGACCCAGCTCCTTCCTGTACTGTGTCGGAAGTGACCGCGGAGGATGTGAAGATGATGCTGGTCGCATGGAGCGATGTCGATAACATGAATATCTTCGGCGAGGTGGTCATTCGCATGCGCACAGCTTTTGAGACCGCTGGTCTGGCGGTTACAGTGCCAGCTACAGCGATTGACCTGAAACGGGAGGAGTGAGCATGGCCCAACAGCAAGGCTTCTGCTCCCTCGACGAAGCGGTGGATAAACTCGGCCTGAGCCGCCCGGAAATATATCGCCGGGTACAGGACGAAGCTCTCAAAGGCGAGAAAAGCGACCGCTGCCTGCGATTTGCTGTAGAGGAGATTGAGCGCTACGCCGCTGTACTGGAGCAGGAGCGAGACCTGCTGCAGGAGGCGATTGACCGTTGGTTGGCGTTTTTTGCCGAACGCTTGGCAGATCACCCGTGGGCAGTGATTGAGGATGTAACCGATAAACCCGTTGCCGAACAAATGGCCGAGTTAGGCGAGCGCATTTTACAGGACGCCTTGGGTGAGGGAGCACAGGATGTGTATTTCGATCCTCTGGGCGCTGGCTTGCGTCTGCTTTACAGCGTGGGGCGCTGCCAAGAAGTGGCCCGTTTTGATGCCTGTTTGACAGAGCCTTTGGGGACGTGGATCAAGGGGCTGGCCGTCTTGGAAGAGGCCGTGCCCGAGCGGCTGGGTGAGGGCCTAATTAGGAAAACTTGGGGGGAAACGGGCTGCCAGCTACGGCTGACTGAAGTGCCTACCACACTGGGTTCTCATTTCCATCTCCATCTGTTCACGGATTACGAAGGGACAAGCCTTGAAGATCTGGGCTACATGCCAGAGCAGGCCGAATGCCTCAGACGGGAATTTGGGGCGCGGCCGGGGCTTTTCCTACTCGTTGGCTCGGGCGTCCCCGAGGACGAGCGGAATCGCTTGGTGTTGGCCCGAGATTGGGCGGATGCAGGGCGCTTAGTGGTGTGTTTGGACCACCGAATCAGATACCGAGATGAACAATTGGTGCAGCTAGAGCTACGAGACGAGGCGGGTCCTGATTTCAAAACCCTGTGGCAGGCGGCGCTAGATATGAGTCCCGATGTCGTGGTGCTAGACGAGGTGCGCGATGCCGACCAAGCCCAAGCTCTGCTTGAAGGGGTGCAAAGCGGTGCTATGGTGCTGGTCCAAGTGCGAGCCGGTACTCTGATAAAGGCGGTGCAGAAGTTGCTCGACTTTGAGATTGACCGGACGGCTCTTGGTCGAGCCTTGCTGGGCGGGGTAGATAAAGCCGTCGTGCGTCGGCTGTGTCCTCAGTGCGCCCAACGTCGGCCTCTGCGAGACGACGAATTGGTGCGGTTAGGTGCGGAGGTCGGCGATGAGGTTGGCACACCAGTGGGGTGCTCGGCGTATGGCGATGGGTACGTCGGGCGGCGGTCGGTATATGGACTGTGGCTAGCGAATGCCGAACTGGCGGCGTGGATCGCCGATCCGCAGACTGACCCTCCTCTTCCACCAGCCGGACCTGAGAGCCTGACCGCAGCCTTGCGCCGGACTGTGCTGAATGGCGAGGCGACCCCGGAAGAAGCCTTGGCCTTTCTGCAGTGAATCTTCGGATTATTCGCTAGCTGACCTCAATAGCTTGGGATATAAGAGAGGGCGTAATGGAACATATCCATGTTATTATGGCCGGAGTGACCGCCATCATTCTCTTCGTCTTTGGGTTGGAGAATTTTTCCGCAGAGATTGAACAAATCTCTGGCGAAAGATTCCGCAGATTCCTCACCAGAGCGACTAAAATTCCGGCAATAGGTGTCCTCATTGGTGCTTTAGTGACCGCCGTTATCCAGTCTAGTTCTGCGACCTCGGTGATCGCAGTTAGCTTGGTCAATGCGGGAGTCCTCTCGTTCAAAAGCAGCGTTGGTATTGTCTTTGGGGCGAATATTGGTACCACGATCACAGCCCAACTAGTCGCGTTTAAACTCACGGCGTTTGCACCTGTATTTATCATTATCGGCTTTTTGCTTTCGTTCGTTCGCTCGAAAATTTCCATCTTCGGCAAATCCATATTTTACTTTGGCTTCGTCTTTTTCAGCCTCAATCTTATCTCTGCGGCGCTCGCACCGCTCCAGAATGAACCAGCGCTGACCAAGTACCTCATCCAGCCGCAGAATCCGTTATTCGCCATTCTGGTGGGTTGTCTATTTACGGCCGCGGTGCAATCGAGTTCTGTGACCACGGGACTGGCGATCATTTTTACACAACAAGGATTATTGAGCCTTGAAAATGCCGTTCCGCTGATCATGGGGGCCAACATCGGCACCACGGCAACTGCATTGCTCGCAATGCTAAATATGGACGTTGCCGCCAAAAAGACCGCGCTTAGTCACTTCTTTTTTAATGTCGGCGGCGTGTTGATTTTTCTGCCGATCCTGCTGCTGTTCGGAGATAGGCTGAATGAATTCGATGCCAATCCGGCGGTCGCATTGGCCAATATACACCTCGTATTTAACGTGGTGGCGAGTCTGATTTTCGTCGTATTGATCAATCCTTTTACGCGACTTGTCGATGTGCTCTTGGGTGAAGACAAGATGGATTTTGCGCGCTTGGACATTCCGACGTTTAATGCGCAGACCGCTTTTGCAACGGTGAAATCCGACTTGCGCCGCAATCTCGCGGATCTCTTGGGCTTTTTACAGGAAAGCTACAATCTCGTGACGCTGAGCATTGAGTCCAACTACCGCAGCATCTTTGAGGCGTCTGCTAAGCGAATGGAGTACATCAACTTCTTGGAAAAGGAGTACGTGGGCTATTTTGCCAAAGCCGTCACATCCGTCTCCCATGAACGAGAATCCAGAGAGTTACTGCGGCTGCATACTCAGTTTGATTATCTCTTCCAGATATACGATTCAATAGAAGACATTTTCAACACCAAGAAGGCCATGAGTAAGAACTACGTTGAGTTGAAAAGCGACGTCTTACTTATGGTTAGAAAGCTCTCTAGCCAAACGCTGGCGTTGTTCGACGACATTCGCAAGCCGCTTGAGGAGGGGAACCAGTTGGACATCGCGGCAAGAGCCAACGAACTCCAAGCAATGCTGGACGAGATCAACCGGGATTTGCTGTCGTTGCTGGCAGACCCGGACCGGTCCGATGCCGGCACACTTTCCAATTTTGTCACCTATTCTAGGCGTCTCCAGGACAAGTTGGTCAGTTTTGCCGCCCTGCAGGACACCGAGCCGATGGCTTCGGACGAAGATGGAGCGAAAGACGCCGAGTCCATCTGAGGAACTGCAGAAATTGCCAGACGGTTGGGGCCGCTCTGCGACCTAAGTCTGTTTCGAGGGATCGTCAGAGGCTGTCTCCTCTGCGGAGCGCGTGTCGGTATCGTCCATCAGTTCGTGCAGGACGGCGTCGACGACCTCGGTCTCTACCTCCTTGCCGAGCTGGGCAGCCGATTCGACGGCTGCTTGTGCCGCCACCTGCCCCGCCTGCTGCTCTGAAACGCCGAGATCGCCAGCCGCTTCGCGCGCTGCCTTCACCGCGTGTCTGACGGCGTTGCCCACATGTAACCCAGCCTCGCTTGCCCCTTGGATGACGCCGTGTGTTGCGCCGCGCAGTGCGTCGAGCGGATCGGTCGCGGTTTTGGCGAGTGCCTGCATGGTGCCCTGCATCGCTTCCTCCGCGACGCGCCCCACTTCCATCGCGACGTCCGCTGCCGCCCACATGGCCCCTTCGGTCGCGCCCGTCGCCACTTCGGCACCCTGTTTGCCGATCTGCTCTACCGCGTCAGCGGCTTTTTCGACCGATTGTCTGACGTGCGTAGTCAATTGACCGGCCCGCAACTGCCCGTAGTTGAGTCCTTCTACAGTGGCTTTGATCGTGGAGGATAGCTGGTAGGAAGTGACTCCGACGGCCACGTCGAGCCCGGGTATGGGGGGCAACCTACGCAGCGATTCCACCGGAAAGTTTGCTACGAAGCTCAAGCCCGGGACAGAGGTCAGCACCCGCAGGTTTTGGCGCGTCTGCGACACGAGTTCGGCCATCACGACTTTACTTTCCGCTTCTCCCTCCTCCCGGATGCCCGCCAGTACGCCGAGGGTGAAGAGACCAAGGACGAAGGCGATGGCGAACAGGAAATCGAAACCGGTCAGGAAGACCGCGGGAAAATCAATGCTGCGCACCGGATCGACCCACTGCACTGCGATTTCGAGATGACGCACGCTGAAGAAGTCGGCGAAAGCGCCGCCGAGCAGGGGGCTGACGCCTGCGCCGAGGCTGGCTGCTAGGGATGCGGCCGTCAGGTAGGTCATGGCTTGGGCCTGCGGTGCCATCTTCATGCGGATTGTCGTCGTCGAAATGTTGATGCCAGCGCTCGCGATCCCTATCAGCATGTGCAGGGCCACGAGCAGGGGTACTGTGAAGGCGTGTTTTTCGGGCAGCGTGGTGAAGGTCCAGCCGAGGATGACGAGGAAGTAGAGAGACGAGGAGAGCGACAGCACCACCTTGCTGCCGAACTGATCGACGAATGGCCCCCAAACCCGCAGGAAGAGGACGTTGGCGATCTGGCTCAACACGCCCAGCCCCACGACCCACGTCAGGTTCATGCCGAGCTTGGTCAGCATGTAAACGGTGAAGAAGGGTACCGCTAGCTGAGCGACGAAGTTCCACATGAACAGGAACTTGATCAGTTGCCGGAAGTTCCGGTCGCGGAATGGTGCCCCGAGGCTGCTGAATACCGAGGGACGTTCTCCCGTGGGGACGATCATCTGTGGCTCTGGCATGCGCGCCATGAACCCGACGGCACCAAATCCCAACACGACGCTGCCGAATAGCATCGCGTATGAATAGGCGAAGATTTCATCACTCGGGCCGGATGTCTTCCACCAGTCGATGTAGAGAGCCGCAATGAGTCCTGCCGCCGCTGCGGAAATCGTCGCCACCCGCAGACGCTGGGCGAAGAACTTGCCCATCAGGTCCTGCGGCACAAGGTCGCGCAGCCACCCATTCCAACTCGCGTTCACGAAGGCGTTGCTTATGCCTCGCAGTGCGATGAACACGAGCATGAGGGTTACGGCGCTCGGGTTGGGCACATCGATCAGAAAGGGGAGCAGCGCGATCGGGATCCAGGTCGCGTACGCGAAGAAATAGGCGGTGACCGCGACGGCCTTCCGCAGTCGCAGTCGCTCGATGGCGAGCACCGCGACTAGCTGCAAGGGCTGCACGATGAACGGGATGGCCGTCATGATGCCGATGTGAAAATTGGACGCTCCGAGAATCAGGGCGAACGAGGCGAGAAACCCGCCGGATGCCAGGCCGTCGGCACCTGCCGCTGAGATCGCCTGCCGGGTCATGTTGCCCAACCCGCGCTGGCGCTCTTCGTCGTTGAGTTCGGGAACGGGACGGAAGAATTTGGGGATAGCCATGTGCTTCATTGGCTCGCCGCGGCGAGGGGCGAAACCCAGCCTTCCGGTTTCACCGTCAGCACGGATGCGGAGACCTCGCTCAAGAGCGTCTCCGCGGTTTCGCCGATGAAGTAGCCTGGAAGTCCAACATTGGTGACCGTTCCCATGACGATCAGGTCGTAGTCGGTTTCACGGCAAAACTCCGGCAGCACGACCCTCGGATCACCTTTGAGGAAGTGGGTTGTGATCGCGATGTCAGGTGCTGCAAACCTTTTGACGAAGCCTGAAAAACGTGCTTCGGCTTCGGTTCGTCGCGTTGCTACAAGTTCATCAACGCTGTCCTTCCCTGCGCTGAGCCAAATGCTGTCGCGCAAGGTTGATTCAAAAGGCAGCCACCACGCATGGGCGGCGTCAACCGAACTGTTTTCCTCCCTCGCAAATGACGTAGCCATCTCCATGATCGCGGTATTGAGGCGTTGCCGGAGGGCATCATCCGCGTCCAAATCTACACAGGCGAGAATGCGGCGGACCCTTCCGTCTGCGCCCGGTTTGTGCAGCCAAACGGCGCTCGGGCATTTGCGAATCAGATGCATATCGACGCTGCCAAACAGTCGTGAAGATCCCGTAGGCGGTGCTTCGGCCGCTTTGACAACCAGATCGTGTCCTGCGTCCATAACCCGCCGCACGATATCGAGGAACGGCTTGCCGGCCGGGAGTAATAGAGTCGGGTCAAGATCTTCCCAGCGGGAGGCGACCTCGGTCAATCTGGCTCGGCGGCGGTCCTCAAACTCCTTCATGACCTGACGCCCGCTACCGCCTTCGAGGCTGAACAGGACATCCTCGGGAAGGTAATTGCAGGTTTCCATGATCGTAATTGCGGCACCATTGAGGCGTGCCAGCTTCAGAGCGTGGTCTATCTCGCTTCCCAAAGGCTCACCGTGCTCGATGACGGCGAGGATGTTTTTGAAACGGAGCATCGGCTTCAGACCTTCCGGGGTTAGGGATTGGGACGCACTGAGCGCGATCCGATGGCTGCACCGAATCGGACGAGGAAGTAGCCGAGTAGGCCGGATAAGAGCGATCCTGAAAGCACGCCGAGCCGTATCGGGGCTGCGAAGCTCTGGTCGTCGGCGGGGTTCTCAAAGGCTAGGCTACCGATGAACAGACTCATCGTGAAACCGACCCCGCAAAGAGCCGCGACTCCATAGATCTGCAGCCAAGTTGCTCCCTCCGGCTTCTCGGCGATGCCCAGACGAATAGCTGCTAGAATTGGTAGGAAGACCCCCAGTTGCTTTCCTAGAAACAGACCGGTAGCTATTCCCAGCGGTACTGGTTCAAGGAGAGAGGAGGGCGTCACGCCAGCGAACGAGACGCCAGCATTGGCAAATGCGAACAACGGGAGGATGCCATAGGCAACCCAGGGGTGGAGGTCGTGCTCTAACTCCTTCAGCGGTGATCGTTCCCTGTCCGTCCGACTCCGCATGGGGACAGCGAGGGCAACCAGAACGCCCGCCAAGGTCGCGTGCACACCGATTTTCAACACAAACACCCAGAGCGCGACGCCGAACAGAACATAGGCAGCAACCCGCTCGACACCGAGCCGACTCAGGATGATCAACCCCACCATGCAAAGGACGGCACCTTCAACCGCCTCTAACGAAAGCTGGTCGGTGTAGAAGACCGCAATGATGATGATGGCAGCGAGATCGTCGAGGATGGCGATGGCTGTGAGGAGAACCTTAAGGGAGAGCGGTGCCCGACTGCCGACCAAAGCTAAGATGCCAAGGGCGAAGGCGATGTCCGTAGCCGCCGGAATAGCCCAGCCGTTCAGGGCCAGTGGGTCATGGCTGAAATTGAGATAGATATAGATCCCTGCTGGCAAGACCATGCCGCCGACCGCGGCGACGAACGGCAGTAGGGCCTGTCTCGTCGTGGAGAGCTGTCCTTCGATGAATTCGCGTTTGATCTCAAGGCCGACAAGCAAGAAAAACACCGCCATCAAGCCGTCATTGATCCACAATAGCAGAGGCTTGGCGAGACCACTGGCACCAACGCTGATGGCAAGCGGGACATCCAACAGATGTCCGTAGATGGGCGCAAGAGCAGTGTTAGCTAGTATGATTGCGACGGTTGCGGCAGCGAACAGCAAGAACCCTGCAGCCGCCTCATAACGAATAAATTCTCGGATGGCACGGATGGGCATGTCGGCTTCCTAGTGTTGTAGTTGCACAAAAATTATACATACTCTAAAGTAAGCCCTTATGCAAGGGCCAGTCGGCCATCAGCGAAGAACAGGGGTTGGGTAATGTCCGGTTTGAAAGAGCAGAACAAGTCGTTTAAGGACAGCGTTGACCGGATGTTTGAGGCGGCCGCTGCCACGATGGAGCTCGAGCCGGGGCTCGCCGACCAGATCCAGACGTGCAACTCCGTGTTCCAGGTCAGCTTTCCCGTTTATATACGGGGCGAGTTTCAGGTCTTCACCGGCTGGCGCGCCGTCCACAGCGAGCACTTCCTGCCGGTAAAAGGCGGGATCCGCTATGCGCCGATCGCCGATCAGGACGAAGTGGAGGCCCTAGCCGCCCTGATGACCTACAAGTGCGCCATTGTCGATGTCCCGTACGGAGGTTCTAAGGGTGCCCTGCAGATCGATCCGCGCGATTACGACGCGGCTGAGCTCGAGTTGATCACTCGCAATTTCACAATGGAGTTGGCGAAGAAAGGCTACATCAGCCCCAGTCTCAACGTGCCGGCTCCCGACATGGGTACGGGCGCGCGCGAGATGGGGTGGATCGCGGATGCCTACCGCGCCCTGTATCCCAACGACATCAACGCCGTCGCCTGTGTCACCGGCAAACCCGTGCACATGAGAGGAATCCGCGGCCGCAACGAGGCGACGGGGCGCGGGGTGCAATACGCCCTCAGAGAGTTCTTCCGCCATCCCGAAGATGTGCAGAGGACCGGGATGGATGGAGACTTGGAGGGCAAGCGAGTAATCATCCAGGGCTTGGGCAACGTCGGGTACCACGCCGCGAAGTTCCTGTCTGAAGAGGATGGCGTCAGGGTGGTCGCTGTTATTGAGCGCGAGGGGGCCGTGGTGTGTGAGGATGGGCTAGACATTGAGGAGCTCGCCACCTATCGCCGCGAAAAGGGCGGCGGCCAGGGCTTTCGGGACTCCGAGCTTGTGGAGGACGGCAACCTTTTGCTGGAAGCAGACTGCGACATCCTGATACCCGCGGCTACTGAATCGGTGGTCACTACCGAAAACGCCGAGCGCATCCAGGCGCGGCTGATTGCCGAGGCCGCCAACGGTCCGATCACTTTCGAGGCGGACGAAATCCTGCGCGATCGCGGCAAGGTAATGATTCCGGACGCTTATCTGAACGCAGGGGGCGTGATAGTCTCCTATTTCGAATGGATCAAGAACCTGTCCCACATCCGCTTTGGTCGCATGGACCGGCGCATCGACGAGCTGCGCGGGCAGCGCATCGTCGAGGCCATTGAAACGGCGGTTGGCAAACCCCTTCCCGAAACCCAGCGACACGACCTGATGCGCGGAGCCGATGAGTTGGACTTGGTGCGGTCTGGCCTGGACGACACCATGCGGCAGGCGTACAACGAGATGCGCGAGGTGTTTTTGAGTCATGACAAGGTGCATGACCTGCGCACTGCGGCGTACGTCGTGGCGATTGAGAAGATCGCGCAGAGCTATCGAGAGATGGTGTACTGATGGTGCGGACTGTAAATGGACTACAAAACTCCAACCGAATTCGCATGAGGAGCTAGCTACATGACTGAAGTTGCGATTGCTGCAGCCGTCGTCATATTGGTATCAGCCGTGTGTTCCCTGTTCGAGGCTGTCCTTTACTCGGTCCCCGCGAGCCATGTGGAGACCTTGGTCGCGGCCGGTAGCCGGGCGGGACGGCAGCTTCAGAAGCTGCGCGCCGATGTTCAGCGTCCCATCTCGGCGATCCTCTCTCTCAACACCATCGCCAACACGGGTGGAGCGGCGATTGCCGGTGCCGCCGCGGCTGAAGCATTTGGTGAGCATTGGCTCGGCTGGTTCTCGGCCGGTCTGACGCTGGCCATCCTGATGCTGTCGGAGATCATCCCCAAGACGACGGGCGTCGTGTACAGTCGGTCCCTGTCGCGGCTCATAGCTTGGCCACTCGTGATGCTCGTTTCGTTGTTTCGTCCTCTGATCTGGGTCACGACCGCCGTGACCAGCGCAATCTCTCGCGGTCGCGACAGTGAGACCGTCTCCGATCAGGAATTGATAGTGATGACAAGGCTGGGCTTGAAGGGAGGTAGTCTCCAGCCGCACGAGGCCGAGGTCATTCAGAACATCCTCTCGCTCAAGAAGTTCACGGTCAGAGACCTGATGACGCCGCGCGTCGTGATGTACGCGCTGGAGATCTCGACGGTACTGGAGGATCTGCGCGGCGACCTAGAAACCCTGCGGCACACCCGCATTCCAGTGTACGGCGACTCTGTTGACGATGTGGTTGGGTTCGTCCACCGCCGAGATTTGCTGGCGGCTATGGCCGAGGACCGCTGGAATGATACTGTCGAGAAAATGACCCGGCCGGTACAGTTCGTTTCCGATTCCGTGTCTGCCGATCATCTGCTGCCGATGCTGATGCACCAACACCAGCAAATGTTTGTGGTCCTCGACGAGTTCGGCGGCGTGGCCGGCCTGATCACGATGGAGGATGTCATCGAAGAAATCATCGGCAAGGAGATCGTCGATGAGTTCGACGAAATTGCCGATCTGCGTCAGCTAGCGCGGACGAGGCGCCAGACGACAGTGGACGAATCGATCTCATCGGGAGACTAAAACCTTTGGATACTGCCTCGCTCAAGGTGTTGCGAGTCGGACTGCTGTACCTGGCACCTAGCTGCCTTGGGGCTGGTCGGCGACCTTAAACATCGGCGGTAGCGAGCGACCTCCTCCAGCGTGGTATTCAAAGGAGCCGCGAGGATAGGCAAAGCCCAACTGATCGCTCTGGCCAAAAGCCTCGACAATTTTCCCCACAATATCGCTGGAGATGCGCTGTCTCTCGACTGCTATGGATTGATACCGCAGCCGCATAAATACCCCAGAATCGAAAAACTCCGCGCGAATGAACGGCGTTTGGCCGGTCTCCTCGATGATTTCTGAGGTCACTTCAGTGGCGCAGTTGATGAGCGTCTGCTGGGCCAATTGATAGTCCGAGTCGTAAGAAACCCGCACGGGTACCTCATCGAGAATATACTTGGCTTCCTCGGACACCGCGTAATTAGTGACCATCTGGTCGAACAGCACTGCATTGGGGATTAAAATGCCCCGGTTGGATGATTCCTCCCCGCCAATGGTCCCGCCTACCTCGCCCAACAGAACGTGCGTCGGACTGATGTCGAGCACGTCGCCCCGCACGCCCTGAATGATGATCCGGTCGCCGATCTGGAAAGGTCGCTTGATCATGACCATGAGCCAAGCGGCGACTCCAGTGACCGGGCGTTGCAAGGACCAACCTAGCACCATGCTGAGAAAGGCTGCGGTCAATCCCATGGCGGCCAACGAGCCAGACAAGCTGGCAATTACGAAGACGATGCCCGTCAGCATGAAGGCATACTTCAATAGCGATTGGAGCTGACGGATATCCGCATCCTCGCGCTTTTGGTGCTGCATGGCCTTTACGATGAGTCGTTTGGTAATTTTGTGGGCGATTATTATGGCGATTAGCGCCAAAATGGCCGGAAGGATGTTTCTTACCATCTCGGGGACATAGTAGTTGAACCATCCCTCCATAGCGTGCATCCAAGTAGTGGCTTCCTGTTCCATTGATCAGCTCCTTTGGTGAAAGTAAAAGCGCGCCGCGTTGGCCTTTTAATGAATTTTGCACTCCAAGTGGGGACAGGTCGAGTTGAAGGCTTGAAAGCGTATCATTCTCCCCGATTCGCATAAAATCGCCTTGACGTATCATCTAGTCAATCGACCTGTTGCTTGCAAATTTCCTCCCCGAGGATACGGCGATATTGGTATTGCAGGATATAGTTGGTAAATTTGGTGTTCGACTAACTTCAACGGCATTGTCCAATGCTGTAGCCACAATTGATCTGAGAAAAAATTATGCGTCTATTGAAAGTCGCTTTAGTGCTATGCTTCCTATTGTTGGTACTCCTTTTCGAGCTGGCGCAGATCGATTTCAGTTCGCCTGAAGCGGCCCAAGACGATCCCGTCAAAGTACCAGCCTCAAGCGGTTTGGCTTGGCTCTTTGAGCGTTTCAAACTGCCGCAAATGTCCTTTGATGCGCCTCGTAGAAGCGAGGTAGTGCCCAAAGCGGCCACTTTGCCTAGGCTCGTTGACCTGAACCCTGAAGAGCCCAATTCACTGCCTAGGGCTTCGGCGGCATTCCCCGATTTTGCTGCCATTAGAGACACCAAAATGCGGAAAAAGAGCTTCTTTGAGTTTATGGCACCGCTCATCGAGGCAGAGAATATCCAGATAGAGAAAAAGCGCCTCCAACTCCTCCGCCTACACGAAGGCGTGCAACAGGGCAAGGAATTATCCGGTTACGACAAAGAATGGCTGCGCAACTTGTGCCAAGAGTACCGCGTATCAACCGAAGAACTGTCCGTGGACGCTCTATTCCAGGAATTGTTGATGCGCGTTGACACCGTGCCACCGGAGTTGGCCTTGGCCCAAGCGGCCATTGAGTCAGCTTGGGGCCAGTCGCGCTTTGCCTATTGCGGCAACAACCTGTTTGGGGAGTATTGCTTTACGCCGGGTTGCGGCATTGTGCCGGCTGGACGACCTCAAGGGCAAACGTACGAAGTAGCCGCCTTTCTCACGCCTATTCACGCAGTGCACTCGTACATCCAAAACCTCAACGCCCATCCCGCCTATCGTCAATTCCGCGTGTTGCGCTACGAAAAACGGCTGACTGGAGAGCGACCTGATGGACATACGCTGGCCTTGGGGCTGCAAAAATACGCCGAAACCGGCATGGACTATGTCGATAAAATTCGCACTGTGATTCGTCAGAATAGACGACTTATGGCCCTACCGGGTTTTTCTGAACTGGCTTTGCAGCGCCGAGATTTCCGAGCGGGGACCAGCTAACCGATGAATGGCTCCATGTCGTTGTCCCCTAGGTCGGGCGGCCTTGGCGCTTGGTTGCTGTTATTGCTGCTAACTTGGCCTAGTGGGGGGCAGGCTGGTGGGGCAGGCGAATTCTCCTGCTTTGTGTACCACCGTTTTGGCGATGGTCGCTATCCTTCCACCAACATAGCTCTTGATGTTTTTGCCGCGCAACTGAGCTTCCTCCGGGAACAGGACTTTAGGGTTCTCACCTTGGGGGAGGCCTTAGAGCGACTTGATTCGGATAGGGGGCTTTCCGAGCGCACGGTGGTGCTGACTGTGGACGATGGGTACCAGTCTTTTCTCACGGGGGCCTTGCCTCTTTTGCGGCGTTTTGGATTTGCCGCGACTTTGTTCATCAATACCGACAGCGTAGGACGACCTGGGTACATGACTTGGGATGATTTGGCTGGCTTGGCCTCCGAGGGGATGGAGATTGGCAATCATTCGGCCTCACACGCTTATTTTCTCAATCTACCTACCTCTGAACAACTAAGTGCCTTCAAGAGAGATATCAAGCAGGCCCAAGAGGCTTTTCAGATTCATCTGGGATGGCGGCCTAGCCTTTTTGCCTATCCATTTGGAGAATATCTACCCGCTTGGGAAAGCGCTTTGCGCGAGTTGGGTTTTAAGGCCGCGGCTGCACAGAATTCAGGAGTGGTGTACCGCGGCAGTCCTCGCTATGCTCTGCCGCGCTATCCTATGGGTGGCCCTTATGCAACCTTGGAGGGATTTCGGCAAAAAAGCCGCATGAGGGCCTTGCGCATTACTGATAATCGGCTCCGCTCACCGCTGATAGATAACAGCAATCCGCCTATTTTGGAAGTCCAAGTGGATACTAAGGGATTGAATGCGGCCGCTATACAGTTTTTTGTGCAGGGCCAACAGCAAGCCTTACAGCGGCCCGATCCCGCCGATTTAGGCCGTTTGCTGCTACAGGCGGATAAACCCTTGATCAGGCGTCGGACACTATACACCCTGACGGCACCTTCGACGGACGGGCAGGTCTGGCACTGGTTCAGCCATGTTTGGGTGCTCCCAGAAGTGGAGGAATAAGCGGGGCAGTCACGTGTGTTTTCTCCGGGGTACGTTTGCTTGGCCAGCACTCACAAAAAAGCCTCGCAGGTAGTGACGTACCCGCGAGGCGACGCATGGCCCTCTCACTCGATCAAAAGGGGGCTGCATTGGCGTCCATCAGATAATGGCCCGCCTACTAGTAGTTCGAGGCGGCTAATTTGACGTCTCAGCGTTTTGGGCGTTTTGGGCGCTTCGCGCTTGAGGGCTTTGGGGTATTACCTCCTTTTGAGCCGCGCTCTAGGTATAACCACCAAAGAGGCTCCATCTTGGACGCAGCGATGGTTATATCCTTGGCGGCGGCAGCCCATTTTTCGGCAGCGACTGTTGAGGATGCCTTCGCGCATCTCTCGGTTAGCGCTTTCGCTGTGTTGAGCATGATATGCATGGTTTTTACGAACTCTTCCGGCATATCCTCAAGGTATTCTTTCTTTCTTTTTACTCGGCGTTTTCTGTCATTCTTTGTCGCCATGATTCATCCTCCTTATGGATGGATTTGTCCCGAGCGTGACGGCATGATGTTCGCCGCTTCTCGCGCGTGAATTGTAGAGGGAAGGGCACGAGGCCCTCCCCTTTTGCGCGTCTCACAGCAGGTTACCCAGCCTTGACTTTGACCTGGCGGATGACCTTTTTCGCCACCTCCTTCTTGGGCAGGTGGAGGGTGAGGACGCCGTTTTTGAACTGGGCTTCGATGGCGTCGTCCTGCACGCCATCGGGCAGGTGGAACGCGCGCTCGAAGCGTCCGTAGATCCGCTCCTGGCGGAAGTACTTGCCTTCCTTTTCCTCCTTAGCGTCGCTCTTTTCGCCCCGCAGCACGAGCGTTCCGTCATCGACGGTGATCTCGATGTCCTTCTCCTCCAACCCCGGCAGTTCGGCCGAGATTTCGTAGAAGCTATCCTCTTCTCTGACGTCGATGCGAGGGGTAAAAGCTGCGTTGCCAGTCAAAACGGGCAGACGCGAGTCCGCGCCAGAGAAGGCATCGAAGAGGTTGTCGAACGGGCTGCGCCACGAGCGATTGCTGACGCGAGTGCTGGGCAGTAAAGTCTTGATGGCCATGATCTTTTCTCCTTGTTAAGTGGTTGTTGATTCGTCTGGCCTTCGCCCATTGTATTGCAAATGCCGTGCCAACGTATTAAAATTTTACATATCTTTTTGTTATACATAGAGTTGAGATATTTTTAACGAAAAAAGGGATACTGTCTGTATTGTCAGCACGGCCGGGAAAATTTGGCAGGTGTTATGCGAAATTGGCCGAGGCCCGTGCCGTTATTGCACTAGCCTCTCCTCGTAGCCATCGAAAATATCAGTGCCGAGGCTGGTAGTACGGGCCACCTCCTGATTCCCAAGCTCCAAGACCGAGACACATCAGTGATAGCGAGCGATTCTCCGCCAGAGCGGTATTCGACGATCGCTCAACTACTCGCTTGCAAAGGAGCTAGGCGCGAAGCTCGCGCTCATTCCGCATCGCCAAAGACCGCACGTCGCAGCGTGTCATTCAACCGCGTCTGCCAGCCTGGACCACTGTTGCGGAAATGCTCCGCAAGGTCGGCATCGAGACGAATTGAGATGTGCTTTTTAGTCGGGACTTTCTGTTTACCACGGGTGCGCCGATAGCGCTCGACGATATGAGGGGCGACCTCGCTGGCCGGGCGCATACGAGCGATCTCTTCAGCGGTAAGTTCTCGCGTGTCTGGATCGGCGGCGATGCCAGCGCGGATGGTAGTGTCTTTCTCTGAGGTTGGGAGGGTAATGTTACGCTTGATTTTCGACATAGTTTCGGGCCTCTCTTCCTAGTAGCTTTGCGCAGAATGTATATACAATCTGGTGATTGCCAAATTCACAACATGAAATTGGCCGCGATCAAAAGGCTGCCGCATGGGTGCGAGGGCTTGTGCGCCAGTATCGCCTTTTTCTTACCTTGAAGCCGAAATTGACTACCTACTCGCGGCGTTGGGCCGCTTGCAAAGGAGCTAGGCGTGAAAATCACCAAAGTAGAAACCATTCAGATAGAGACTCCGCGCTACTACGGCCACATCTCTGGGCACGTGCTGGTCAAGGTCTTTGTCGATGACGGCCCGGTCGGCTGGGGCGAGGCGTCCGACAGTCGCGCCGAGGATTTGGCGGCCATTGCCCGGCAGTACAACGAGTTGCTGGTGGGGCGGGACGCCGGAGCTATTACCGAGATCAACGAGCTGTTGCGCGGCCATGCGTTCCACAGCTCAGTGACCAATCTTCACCTCGCCTCGGCGATTGACTTGGCGCTCTACGACCTCCACGGCAAGGCCCAGGGGGTACCGGCCTATCAGCTTTTGGGCGGCAAGATGCGGGAGAAGCTCTATTGCTGTTATCCGATTTTTGGCTGGCAGGTAAAAGAGGACTTCGAGCGCACACTAAGCTATCTCCAGCGGCTGCTCGACTTGGGCCACCACCTGTTCCGCTACTACGTGTCGGGCGATAGCGCGCTCGACGACCGCTTCTTAGACGAGGCCAAGCGCCGCTTCGACGACCAGCTCAAGCTCAAATCCATCGACTTTTCCGGGCGCTTCACCGATTGGGAGACGGCCGTCCGCTACGCCGATGTCCTCCGCCACCACGCTCCCTATCACTTTGAGCAGCCCTCGCGCAGTCTGCGGGTCTCGGCCGAATTTGTGCGGCGCGTTGACCTGCCGGTGAGTTGGCACATCAACAGCCTAGAGCTAGGGATGGAAGCCATTGAGAAAAGGGCCTGCACGGCCTTTAACGTCGCCTGCGTCTGCGGCGGCCCGACCCATATCCGCCGGCTTTTCGCTTTGGCGGAGGCGGCTGGGTTCCGCTGCTTGATCGGCACCGACCAAGAATCGACGCTGGGGGTTTCGGCGCAGGTCAGCGTCGGTATCGCCATGCCCAACACCAATTTGCCCTGCGACCCAATGGGGCCGGTGCTGTACACGGCGTCGCCGGCCGTGGAAAGGGTGCGCGCCGAGGGCAGCTACTTGTATCCGTTTGAAGGGCCGGGTTTGGGCGTGGAGATCGACGCGGACAAGCTGCGCACCCTGACGGTGGCGACGGCCTAAGTGCCCGTCGCATCCCACTTCTGCGCTCATCTGCGTTCATCTGCGGATACATTGCCGCCGCACGCCAACCGCTGGGGTTTGACCTTTTGCCGGTTGTGCCGCAGTATATATCCTTTCGACAATACTTGAGTTACACATAAACAGGAGTGAAAAATGAGTGAGGAAAACCGCGCGACTTGGGCCGACAACTGGCTCGGGTACCGGGAGGAAATCAAGGTCGTCGATGTCACAATCCGCGATGGCGGCTTGATGAACGACCATCAGTTCACTGACGAGGTAGTCCGAGGTGTGTACGAGTCCTGCGTCGAGGCCGGGATTGACTACATGGAAATTGGCTATGTCAACTCGCGGGAGCAATTTCCGCCCGGCGAGTTTGGGCCGTGGAAGCACTGCCGCGAAGAGGACATCCGCCGCATCGTCGGCGACAACAACACCTCGCTGAAGTTGGCGGCCATGGCCGACGCCGAAAAGAGCGATTACAAGACGGACATCCTGCCGGCGTCTGAAAGCGTGTTGGACATGATCCGCGTGGCCACCTATATCCACCAGATGCCGCTGGCGTTGGACATGGTCAAGGACGCCTCGGACAAGGGCTATGAGACGACCCTAAATCTAATGGCCGTTTCTACTGTGCCGGAATCCGAGGTCAAGAGCGCGCTGGAGATGCTGGTGCACTCGGATGTGGGGGCTGTGTACGTGGTCGATAGCTTTGGCTCGCTCTACAGCGAGCAGATCCGCGCGCTGTGCAACATGTTCTTCGAATACTGCGAGGGCACCCCGATTGAGGTCGGGATCCACGCCCACAACAATCGGCAACTGGCCTTTGCCAATACCATCGAAGCCGTAGTGTTGGGGGCCAATTGTGCGGACGCGAGTTTCGCTGGCTTGGGCCGCGGCGCGGGCAATTGCCAGATGGAGCTTTTGTTGGGCTTTTTGCACAACCCGAAATTCCGCTTGCGCCCAGTGCTCAAGTGCATTGAGGAGCACGTTGAGCCGCTGCGCGCTGCGCTGCTGTGGGGCTACGACTATCCCTACATGATCACCGGCTTGCTCAACGAGCATCCACGAGCCGGCATGGCTTTTAACGCCTCTGAAGACCGGGGCAAGATCGTCCAGTTCTACGACCAGATGGAAGAGCAGGAGTGAGTCTGTTCAATACCAGAGATAGCTGGCGTTGAAGGCAATGATCAACCCCGTGACCTCGGCTTTGATCGCTTGGTCGCCGGTCGCAGCCTCGGCGCTTGGCGCGCCCCAGCCGACGGTACCTTTGACCATCCAGTTCTTGCGCACCTCGTAGCCTATACTGCCGGCCAGTCCGAGGCCATCGAGGACGTTGTCGCCCCCGTCGTCCCAGCGAGCGGTGCCGATGACGGCTTCGACAAAAGGCGATGGGGCGCGTTTTTTGAAGAAATAGGTTGCGCTAAAGCCGTCGATCTCAAAGCTGGTGTTGCCCTTGGCGACCGCTTTGCCGAGAAGCTTGGTCTCGTCGGCGTCGGTGTCGCTGCCTAAGTCCAAGATCCAGCCTAAGACGAGGTGGTCAGTGAGGCCGTAGCCGAGCTGGAGGGCCATCCCGAATGTCGAGTCGCTGTTCTTGTGCCGGGAAGGTTTACCGTCGATGAGCCACTCTTGCCCGATGGACTGGTAGCTCGGCCCAAGGCCCAAACCGAACAGAAATCCCTCGCGTCTTCCATCAAAGGCGTGGGCGACGAGCGGCAGCGCTAGCAAGAGAGCGAAAAGAGGCAAGGCGCGTTGCATGATGAAGCTTCATTCAGAAGTACGAGGTTGGATAGGCAAAAAAGAGGGACTTAAGCGGGCTGTCAAATCATCTAACACCCGTAACGGCGAGAATTGCTACCTCGCAGCGGCGAGATAGTCCAAAGCGCAACTAGAACCCGCTCCGCAGCGGGCGGTAGAAGGAGCCTGTGTCATGCGAGACCACTCAGTGCGCCGCTCATTGCAAATCTACGAGCGCGCCAAAGCGCTCGTCCCCGGTACCACCCAGCTCATCAGTCGGCGGCCGACCCGGGCCGCGCTCGGT
>JAPPEF010000268.1 GCA_028875335.1 Gemmatimonadota bacterium | reverse complement strand
ACCGCTTGCTAGCGCTGCACGACGGGCTGGACGTTGAGATCTCGACCATCCGCACTACCGGCGACGCGACGAGGGGTTCACTGCGCAGCTTGGGAGGCGTAGGCGTTTTTACCAAAGCCCTTGAAGACGCACTGCTAGCCGATGACATTGATCTAGCGGTACACAGCCTAAAAGACCTGCCGACTCAGATGCACCCCGACCTCGCCCTCGTCGCCACGCCCGAACGCGAAGATGTGCGCGACGCCCTCGTCGGCTCCATATCCTCGCTGGCCGACTTGCCGGACGGAGCACGCGTCGGCACGGGCAGCCTGCGCCGCCGTGCCCAACTCAAAGCCCTGCGGCCCGACCTGAACATTGTAGATATCCGCGGCAACCTAGACACCCGCATCGACAAGACCACGCGCGGCGAGTGCGATGCCGTCGTCTTGGCCGTTGCTGGACTCAACCGCCTCGGCTGGCAGGAGCGCATCGGCTGCTACCTGCCCCTGAATCAGGTTCTGCCCGCGCCCGGCCAAGGCGCTTTAGGGCTGCAAATGCGCGCTGATCACCCTGCGCGTGCCACCGTCGCAGCCCTCAACCACGCCCCAACCCTAGCCTCGGTGCAAGCCGAGCGTCACCTGCTGCACACCCTGCGCGCCGGGTGTCACGCGCCCGTCGGCGCTTGGGGCCGCATCGCGGGCGCCCTCCTCGTCCTCGACGGCTTGGTAGGCCATCCCGAAGGCACCCAGTTGCTGCGCGTCGAAATGCGTGCCCCTCGCGCCTGTGCCGAATCCCTCGCCGAATCCCTCGCCGATGCCCTGCGTGCCCAAGGTGCCGACGACCTCTTGCAGGTGTCCTAATGTCCGCTGAATACACCACCCCAGGCACCGTGTACATCGTCGGGGCTGGTCCCGGCGACCCCGGCCTGCTGACCCTCAAGGGCCTGCGCTACTTGCACGAGACCGACGTCGTCCTCTACGACGACCTCCTCGACAGCCGCTTGCTCGACCTAGTGCCCAGCACGTGCGAGCAAATCGCAGTCGGCAAACGCGGTGGCCGCAAAAGCCCCTCTCAAGACGCAATTCATGCGCTCCTCGTCGATCGCGCCCGCCAAGGCCATGTCGTCGTCCGCCTCAAAGGCGGCGATCCCTTCATCTTCGGCCGCGGCGGCGAAGAGGCCCTGCACCTGCGCCAAGCCGGCATCCCCTTTGAAATCGTCTCCGGCGTCTCTGCGGCCTCTGGAGTTTTAGCCTATGCGGGCATTCCCCTAACTCATCGCGGCATCGCCTCGGCCGCCCTGCTAGTCACCGGCAACGAGGATCCAGCTAAGCCCGACGCAACTATCGACTGGGATCAGCTAGCGGCCTTTGACGGCACCCTCGTCATCTTCATGGCCGTCCGCAAACTCGCCAGTATATGCCAGCATCTCGTCGCTCGGGGCCGAGCGGCTTCGACGCCGGCCGCGGCCATTGAATGGGGTACTTGGCCCGACCAGCGCACAGTCGTGGCCGATCTCCAACACCTGCCGGACCGCGCCGTTGCCCAGCAAATCCGCTCGCCAGCCCTCATCGCAGTCGGCCCCGTCGTCGCACTGCGCCAAGAACTCAACTGGTTTGAGAGCAAGCCGCTCTTTGGCCGCTGCCTGCTCGTCACCCGTAGCCGCGAACAGGCTGGCCCTCTCCAGCAGCGCCTCGAAGCCGAAGGAGCAGCCGTATCGACGCTGCCCCTCTTGGACATCGGCCCGCCCGACGACTGGACGGCTGTGGATGCAGCCCAAGACCGGCTCGGGAACGCTGCTTGGGTCGTCTTCACCAGTCCCAACAGCGTGTCTTTTTTCTGCGACCGACTCTACCAGCGCGGCCTCGACGCCCGAGCCTTTGCCCACACGCGCATAGCGGCCGTCGGCTTGGCTACGGCCGCAGCGCTGCGCCAGCAGGGTTTAGTACCCGACCTCGTGCCCCCGCGCCAATCGCAAGCCGCGCTAGCCAGCGCCTTTGCTGCATTCGATGTGGCTGGCCAAGAAATCCTCTTGCCGGCCTCTTCCATTGGACGCACTGAACTCGCCGATACGCTCGCCGCACGCGGAGCCCAAGTTCACCACCTAACGACGTACGTAAATCGCCTGCCAGACCAAGTCGAACTCCCGGCCGTGCTAGCCGAGAACAAACTCGACCTTATCGTCTTCGCCAGCCCCTCTAGCGTCCACAATTTTCATCAGGTTTTAGGTCCCAAACGCGCGGAGGCCGTATTCGCTCGCACTCACATCGCCTGCATCGGCCCAACTACGGCTGAAGCCGTGCGCCAACTCGGATTTGCCGTTCACGTGCAGCCGAGTGAAAGCAGCATCCCCGCTCTCGTCCAAGCCATCATCGCCTTCTACGCCTCGTGAAGACCTACCCAGCCGGCAAGTTGCCTCCCGCTGAACTAAGCCGTCTGCTCGCGGCCTATACCCACCGCCACGAACGCCTGCTCGTGCCACCGACCGTGGGCGAGGATGCGGCGGTCATCGACTGCGGCGACTGCTTGCTAGTAGCCAAGACCGACCCCATCACTTTCGCCAGCGACGAGATTGGCTGGTACGCCGTCCACGTCAATGCCAACGACATTGCCGCCATGGGAGCGACGCCCCGCTTCTTCCTCAGCACCATCCTCCTCCCCGCAGAACGCGCCACACCCGAGCTAGCGGAATCTATTTTCCGCTCCATCCACCAAGCAGCCGATGACTTGGACATCGCCGTCTGCGGCGGCCACACAGAGGTGACCTACGGACTCGACCGCCCCTTAGTCATAGGCCAAATGCTCGGGGAAACCACGCGCGACCGCTTGGTGCGCTCTTCGGGTTTGCGGCCCGGCCACGCCCTGCTCCTGACCAAGGGCTTGGGCATTGAAGCCACCGCCATCATCGCCCGCGAAAAATGCGCGCAACTGCGCGAGCTCGGCTGTACGTCCGCCTTTTTGGACGCCTGCGCCGACTTCCTTCATACCCCCGGCATCAGCGTCGTGCGCGATGCCCAAGTCGCCGTCCAAGCCGGACTAGTCACCGCCATGCACGATCCGACCGAAGGCGGGATCGCCACGGGCCTGTGGGAATTGGTCACTGCATCCGCTGTGGGTGCAGAAATCGACTACCATGCACTGCCCATCAATCCGTCCACAACGCGTCTCTGCACAGCCTTTGAACTCGATCCCCTCGGCGTGATTTCCTCGGGTGCGCTGCTAATCGGCTGCACGGCCGATTCCGCCGACGACATACTCGCGGCCCTGCACGACGCCAACATAACCGCAGCCCGCATCGGCACGGTGCATCCCTCTTCCTTCGGGCTTCAGCTACGCCGCGATGGCCATCTGATCCCATTGCCCATTTTCCCGACAGACGAGATCACGCGCCTCTTTGCCTAATTGCGCTCTTGTCGGTTATCTTGACATCGGCAACGAGAGCGGAAACGCAGTGTCGAGTAGGGAGGAAATCTAATGTATAGGAAGTCTTGCGACACTTAGAAAAAGGCTCCAAGCTGAAGGGCCATGAGCGAGCTTTATCTTTTTGGAAACCCAATAAACCCTATGACACAAATAATCTCCACTGTCGACTTTGACCGCGAAGGCAAGCAAATCGGCTGGCTGCATGTGCCGCATTCGGTCACTCTCAGCGCCTACGGGGTACTGCCCATCCCCGTCGCCGTCATTCGCAATGGCCCCGGGCCGCAGGTCCTGCTGACCGCCGGCAATCACGGCGACGAGTACGAGGGCCAAGTGGTCCTGACGCGCTTGATCCAAGAGTTGCAACCCGAACAAATCCGCGGCGGCCTCATCATCATACCGGCGCTGAATCAACCAGCCGTGCTAGCGGCAGCGCGGGTCAGCCCGCTGGACGCGGGGAATCTGAACAGGGTCTTCCCAGGCGATCCCGGGGGCGGACCAACGTGGAAAATTGCGGACTACGTCGAACAGCATCTACTGCCTCGGGTTGCAGTAGTGGCCGACTTTCACGGCGGCGGGGCTTCCTTAGACTACCGACCGCACGCCAGCACCCACTTCGGCCCCAACACGTCCTCTGAACACAAGCGCCTAAGTCTGGACTTGGTTTCCAAGCTGGGTGTGCCGCATGTAATGGTTTTCGAGAACCGCACGGATAAGGGGGGACTACCCGATGCCGCCATCCGGCAGGGCGTGATCTCTCTGGGCGGGGAATACGGCGGCACGGGTAGCGTATCGCGGTCTGGGGTAAAGCTGGTGCAACAGGCGGTTGACCGATTGCTGGCAGCCCTGGGAATTAAGGGCGCGCTGCCAGACGACCTCGAGACGCCTCAGATCCTCCACATCTCCGGCCCCGACGCGTACGCTTATGCACCGGAACCAGGCTTGTTCGATCCGGCTACCGATCTGGGCG
>JAPPEF010000195.1 GCA_028875335.1 Gemmatimonadota bacterium | reverse complement strand
CGAGCATGACGACGGTGGGAGGGTGCTCGGCGAGATTGAGCGGGCTGTTGTTGCCTCCCAACAGGGCAATAAGCTCGTGGTGGACGATTTTGACTAGCTGCTGGCCCGGGGTCAGGCTCTTGAGGACGTCTTGGCCGAGGGCCTGCTCTTTGACCCGCTGAATGAAGTCCTTGGCGACCTTGAAGTTGACGTCGGCTTCGAGCAGAGAACGGCGAATTTGGCGCAGCGTATCGTCGATGTTGCGCTCGGTGATGCGCCCCTGTCCGCGGAGCGAGCGGAAGAGGTCGTCAAAGCGTTCGCTGAGTCGGTCAAACATGGGCCGATGCGTCGAGTGGTAGAATGCGACAAAGAAGCTAAAATATAAATTTAATATATAGATATAGCAACAGAGGCAGGTCAGCCGCGTAGGTCGGCAATAACGCGGGCGGGGTCAGGAGAGTTGAAGACGGCTGAGCCAGCCACTAGGCACTGGGCACCGGCACTGCGGCAGTCGGCGGCGTTGCCGGGATGAACGCCGCCGTCAATGCCGACGGGTATGTCTAGCCCACGGCGCTCGATTTCAGCGCACAGGTCGTGGATTTTGTCGAGGGCGGCGGGCTGGAAGGCTTGGCCGCCAAATCCCGGCTCCACGGACATGACCAAGGCCGAATCGAGCTCGTCGAGATAGGGGTAGAGGGCAGAGACGGGCGTGTTTGGATTGACCGCGAGGCCGCACTGGAGACCGTGCTGGCGAATGGCGTCGAGTACGGCTTGGGGGGATTCGAGTTCCACGTGGACGACGAGCGAGTCGGCACCTGCCTCTTTGAAGGGGCCGATAAAGGGCAAGGGGTCTTGCAGCATCAGGTGCGTGTTGAGTTCGAGGCGGGTGGTTTGGCGCACGGCCGCGACGACCGGCAGGCCAAAGCTGATGTTGGGGACGAAGTGCCCGTCCATTACGTCGAGATGGAGAAAATCAGCCCCTCCGCGCTCGACGCGGCCGATGTCCTCGGCTAGGCGGGCGAAGTCGGCGGCCAAGAGAGAAGGGCCGATGCGCGTGGCGTTCATGGTTCCTCCCAGTTGTCGAAGGCGTCCGGTTCCGGGGGTGGAGCTGCGGCACTGACGACGAGGTCGATGCGGCTGTGGCGCGGGATGCGTTGCCCGCTCGGCGGCGATTGCGTCAGGACTGTGCCGACGCGTTTTTGCTCGTCGATGCGCTTGGCAATATGGCCAATGCGCATTTCGTACTTGCGCAAGGTATCCTCCACAACTCCGATAGACAGGCCGATTAGATTCGGGACGCGCTTGAGGGCTGCGGGTGAGCCGTTGCTGACCCAAAGATCAACCGAACTGCCCAAGGCGAGTTGAGCGCCGGGAGGGGGTGACTGCTCGACGATAGCGCCCTCGGGGAGGGCATCTGAGGAGCGGTAGAGAATTTGGCCGACGTTGAGCTGGTTCCCCTCTAGCTGCAAACGCGCCTCGCGCAGACTGACGCGCCGCACGTCGGGGGCCGCGTAATAGCGCGGCCCCTTGCTCACGGTCAAGACGACGCGCCGCCCTTCTTTGACCAATTGCCCAACACTGGGGTCTTGATCGACAATCGCGTCGGCGGGGACGGTTTCGTGGTGTAGCGAATCGCCGATGGTCATCTTCAGTCCTGCTTCGGCGAGGCGGGCGGATACCTCGGGCGCAGAAAGGCCCTTGAGATCGGGGACTTGGACGCTGGGCGTGTCGACTAGGTGCGGCATGACGATCTTGTCGATCAGAACGAGGGCGATGATGCCGGCGAGGAATGCACCCGCCGCGAGTAGGACCAATTGGCGGAGGAAGCTTTTCACGATGCGGCCTTGCGGATGCGCGCGGCAAAACTACCGTCGCCGGCGTGTTGGCCCGGTATGGTCAGTACGTAGCGGCCGGCCCAAGGTTGGGTAGGGAAGTGGGCATCGGCGCGCTCTAGCTGAGCGGTTGGGGTCTGCTTTAAGAAGCGCTCGACAATGGCTTCGTTTTCCTCTTCTTCCAAGCTACAGGTGCTATACACCAAGACGCCGCCGGGCCGCACGTGCTCGTACGCGCGTTGGATGAGCACCTGTTGGCGCTTCGTCAAGGCGGCAAATTCGGCTGGCTTGCGACGCCAGCGAGCATCTGGTCGCCGTCCCAATACGCCGGTGGCACTGCAGGGAACATCGGCGAGGACGCGGTCGAAGGCACCGCACCCGGGGGTTGTGCCGTCGCGGACCACCGGACGGATGGCGCGCAGGCGCAGACGTTGGGCGTTTTCGCGCACTCGATTGAGCCGCGGCAGCGAAATGTCGGCGGCTACGATCCAGCCGCGGTCGGCCATGGCGATGGCGGCTTGCACGGCCTTGCCGCCAGGTGCGCTGCACAAGTCGAGTAGGCATTCGCCCGGCTGCGGGTCGAGCAGGGCCACGGCCAAGCCGGCGTTGGGGTCTTGGACTTGAAATTGTCCTTGCTGGTATGCGCGCGAGGCAAAGAGATCTGCGCCATTTGCCGCTTTATAAAAGCCCGGTCTCGACCCGACCGGAACTAGATCGAGTTCGGAGACGGTTTCGCGGCCGGCGCGCAGTGGATTGAGGTAGATATTGAGTGCGGCGGGCTCGTTGTTGGCCGCGAGCAAATGCTCGACGAGTTCGCGGCTCCAGCGGCCGACCCAGCGCTCGACCAGCCATTCGGGATGAGAGTGATACACCGCTAGGTAGCGCGTCGGGGTCTGCTGCTGATCGGGGTAGCTTATCCGCGCGCGTTGCCGCAGCAAATTGCGGAGCACGGCGTTGACGAGTGAGGCGATACCTTGGTGCGTCAGGTGCTTGGCTAGCTCAACCGAAGTATGGACGGCCGCGGACTGAGGCACGCGGTCGAGCCAGAAGAGTTGATAGGTGCCGAGGCGCAGGATGTGGCGGGCCCAGGGCGAGAGTTGGGCGACCGGGCGCGCACAGCAGGTGGCGATGATCCAATCGAGCCGCTTCTGCCATCGCACCGCACCGAGGACTAGCTGACGGGCGAAGCGCGCATCGCGGTTGGTCGGCAAGCTCTCGTCAAGAGCTTGTAGCAGTTCGTCGAAAGGCTGGGCTTGCCGCTCTAAGTCGCGGAGCAGGCGCGCTGCTGCAAGACGGGCAAGGTCGGGAGGGCGCACGGTTTAGCGCAAGAGAAGCATGGGACGGTGCAGTTCGGCCGAATCCGTCCGCAAGCGGTAGATGTAGAGGCCGCTAGCCGCAGGCGCACCAGTTGCCGACTGGCTATCCCAGTGGACCACGTGCCGCCCCGGGGCTGTGCTCGCCGCAAAAGGCGTGGCCACCTTTTGGCCCATTAGGTTGAAGATGTCGATTTGAGCAAAGCGAGGCCCTCCCTCGGGGATGGCGAAGAGGATGGAGGTGCCGGCGTTAAAGGGATTGGGGTAGTTCGGCGCAAGGAAGAGCTCGCGCGGCAGAGCGAAGCCGGACGGATCTGAGATGGATGTGGCAACGTCCCCCCATCCTACTTGGCTTTCAGCGCACGAGCCTTCGGCGCAGGTTTTGAAAACGAGCGTGGTTTCCTGTTCCGCGTCGAGAAGTAGGTAGGACAGGCCGCGCTCGTCGCTGGTGGTCGTCACCTGCTGGGTCGCGCCAGCCGGAATGAGGATGGCCTCGCCGTTGACGAACGCGTACGCCGAACCTGGTCCAGGGTTGGTAATATCCCAAGTAAAGGCCGCGCCGGCGCGGAAGTACCCAGCCTGTAAAAGGCGCGCCGACACGAGTATTTCTCCTGCGCTGCTGTCGGCTACGCCGCCAGTGCCGGCTGCTGAAAAGGAGGGGGGTTGTCCGACCGAGCGGAAGAAGATGCCATCCGGCAAGGCCTGTCCCTCGGCGTCGCAGTAATTGCGCAAGAACGCGACTTGGGGACGGATGTCGTCGCGCTCATTAAAAGAAGGCCCGAGCGACACCACATCGAGGTAGATGTCTATGGGTGTGATGTCGCTGATAGAGTCGGCCAAGGTGAAAGCCATGCTGGCGAGATGGCCCTCGCCCTCTATCCCTGTACCACCGAGGGTCGCGATGCCCCATTGGGCGGTTTGGCCTTTTATCTGCGGTGGCCCTGGGGCGATAAAGGAATTGGCCTTCGCCGTCTCGCTTATCGCACCTGAGACCTCGGCGATGGCGTTGGCTGGCTCCCAGCTAAACTCGAATTTGACTTGGCGCACGCCGCTCATGTTGCGCGCTGAGACGCTGAACTCCACGGTGCTGTTCGCTGTAAATCCGCAGAAGGGGCCTTCTTCGCCGATGAAAATTTCCGCGTCTGCGTTGGGGCCGGCCGGCGCAAGGTGAGGTGACGCGACAACGCTGAGGAGGACTATATAGCAGAGGAACATGTGTTTTTCCCGAGTGATTAAGTTCAAAAAAGTACAGCAGATAAATGTACGCAACACTAGCGTCTAGGCAAGCATGTCAGCCTCGCCTTGACCGGATTTTGCCGCGTTTTATTATTGTGTAAGCCGCGTCATACTAACTCCCAGATATATGTGAATTGTCTAAGATAATTATGCGCCGGTATCCGGTCTGGAATGTCATCCGCGACGACCCGTACGATAGCTTAATTGATGATCTGCTCGCCGGCCGCGGCCTGACCCGCGCCGAGTTGCAAGTCGGCCCCGAAGCCCTGCATCTGCCCGAGCAAATGCAGGACATGGCAGCGGCGGTTGAACGCCTAGAACGCGCCGTGCGAGCCCGCGAGAAGATCGTCGTGTACGGCGACTACGACGTCGATGGGGTTTGCAGTACCACCGTGCTGATGGATTTCCTCGAGCGCGTGGATGCCGACTGCGACTGCCTCTTGCCCGATCGCCACAAGGACGGGTATGGCCTCAAGCCGCCCGGAGTCGAGCGCGCCATAGCAAAGGGTGCGTGCGTCATCGTCACGGTTGACAACGGCATTTCGGCTTACGATGCGCTAGATCTGGCCGAGACGCGCGGCGTGGAGGTAGTCGTGGTCGATCACCACCAGCAGCTCGCCGAACTGCCGCGCGCCCATGCCATCATCAATCCCAATCGCCGCGATTGCGCGTATCCTTTCAAAGACTTGGCCGGCGTTGGCGTCACCTTCAAGCTGGTGCAGGCCCTCAGCGAGGCCTTTCTCGCCGGCGAAGAGCGCCGCCGCTATCTCAACGAATTGCTCGATCTTGTAGCCTTGGGGACAGTGGCCGATGTCGTGCCCGTGCTGGGGGAAAATCGCCTGTTTATCCAGCGCGGTCTGCAGATCCTTCAGCGCACCAACCGCCTCGGTCTGCGCGCGCTCAAGCAGGTGTCCAACTCCCGAGACCAGTCCCTTGATGCTGCCAGTTTGGGTTTTCGTTTGGGGCCGCGGATCAATGTCGCCGGTCGCTTGAAGACGCCCGATATAGCGCTGCAGCTTTTGCGTTCCGCAAACGAGGGCGAGGCCGCGCAGTTGGCCGACGAACTCAACCGGCTCAACTCCCAGCGGCAAGCCTGGCAGCGCGAAGGCATACGGGAGGTCGAGGAACAGGTCGGCCCGGAGGAGGATGTGGAGGACCACATTATCGTGGTGCTGGGGGAGTGGAATTTGGGGATCGTCGGCCTGTTGGCCAGCAAGTTGTGCGAAAAATACGCCCGCCCCGCAGTGGTGTGTACCCAAGGCAGCGACCGCGGCCTCTGCGTAGGCTCGGCGCGCAGCATCCGAGGCTACGACATCAGCGAGGGAATCCACGCCTGCGAAGAGCACTTGAAGACGCATGGCGGCCATCCGGCAGCCGCGGGTTTCTCACTCGCGGTTGACGCCTTTGAGGGCTTTCGCCTCGCACTGATCGACCACGCTAACACCCACATCAGTGCCGAGGCGCTACAACCCGTCTTGGACATCGACCTGATGCTCAAACCGGCCGATTTGACGCTAGACACGGTGGAGCGACTCGCCGCGCTAGAGCCTTTTGGCAATGGACACCGGCGTCCGGTTTTTGCTCTCGAGGACTGCCGGGTCGTCTGGTCGCGGCAGATCGGCACCGACGGCCGCCACTTCAAGGCCGAATTGGAGGTGGGTGGTCGCCGCTGTGCCGCGCTGTGGTGGAACCAAAAAGACCTCGCGGATCAGGTGCGGCCGGGCGACCGGCTGAACGCGGCTTTCGAGTTGGAGGCAGACACCTATACCGGCAACGGTGCCGTGCAGATGGTTATCAAGGACTTGTACTTGCGGTAGTAGGGGGCGGTTTGAAACCGCCCCCTACCCGGGTGCGTAACGTCAGTTAGAAAGTTGGAGCATGAGAACGTGATAAGTTCCCAATACACCAAGGAGTTGTGCATCCGGGACAGCGACGCCAAGATCGTCCTGTTGGTCGTCGATGGCTTGGGCGGGTTAGCCCATCCCGCCACGGGCAAGTCCGAGTTGGAGACGGCCCGCTTGCCCAACTTGGACGCGTTGGCCAAGGGGGGTACCTGCGGCCTGATTTCGCCTTTAGGAGGTGGCTTTACCCCAGGCAGCGGCCCGGCTCACTTAGCTCTCTTTGGCTACGATCCTTGGCAGAATCAGATCGGTCGCGGTGCCCTTTCGGCCCTCGGCTTGGGGCTGGACTTTGCCCGCGGCGATGTGGCGGCGCGCCTCAATTTTTGCACGGTGGATGCTGCGGGACGGGTGTGCGACCGCCGCGCCGGCCGCATCCCCACGGAAAAAGGCCGTCAGCTTTGCGAAGTGCTAAGAGAGATCGCAGTGCCTAGAGTGGAGGTGCAGGTCGCCGCTGAGATGGAGTATCGCGCCGGCGTGGTGTTGCGCGGTGCGGACTTGGGCGACCAAGTCTCGGATTCGGACCCACAGATGACGGGCGTGCCGCCCAAGCCCCTGTCGGCACTCGCGCCGGATTCCGAGCGCACCGTCGAAGTAGCCAATGCCTTTTTAGCGCAAGCCGCCGCCTTGCTCGCCGACGAACACCCGGCCAACATGGTGCTGCTGCGGGGATTTGGTCGCTATCCAGAGCTGATGTCGATGGACGAGGCTTACGGGCTGAAAGCCCTGGGCATTGCCGGATATCCCATGTACCGCGGCGTGGCCGGCGCAGTAGGTATGGATGTCGAAGAGGTCGGCTGGGACCTCGAATCCGAGTTCGCCTTGCTCGAAAATAGCTACGCGGACTACGACTTTTTCTACGTCCACGTAAAGAAGACCGACAGCGCGGGCGAGGACGGCGATTTTGACTTGAAGGTGCGGCTGCTAGAGGAGTTGGATACCTACATTCCGAGGTTGATCGCACTGCAGCCCGAGGTGCTCATCGTCACCGGCGACCATTCGACCCCGTCGATTATGCGCAGCCATAGTTGGCACCCCGTGCCTACGGTTATAGCCAGCCAATGGGCGTTGGCCGACGCGACAGATGAATTTTCCGAGCGCGGTTGCAGCGTCGGCTGTCTCGGAGTCGTACCAGCGACTAGCTTGATAGCCCTCGCGCTGGCCCACGCGCGCCGGCTCGACAAATTCGGCGCTTGAGATGATCACTCCCCTGCGCATTGCCCATCGCGGCGCATCCGATCCAGGGTTGGCACCCGAGAACACATTGGCCGCTTGCGAAAAGGCCCTCCAGATCGGCGTCGATATCCTCGAAATCGACGTCCATGCTACCCGCGATGGCCAGATCGTAGTCCTGCACGACGCAGCACTTGACCGGACGACTGATGGCACCGGGTTGGTCGCCGACCTCTTGGGCGAGGAAGTGCGCCAATTTGATGCTGGCCGCTGGTTTAGCGCTGATTTTGCCGGCGAGCGCGTGCCCTTGCTCGAAGACGTGCTCGACTTAGCGCGGAATCAGGCCCTCGTGCTGATAGAGATCAAGGCCGACGGCATTGCCGAGCGCGTCCTCCAGGTGATTGAAGCGGCGAATGCAACGGAGCGCGTCGTGGTGCAAGCGTTCAATCCGCAAACCGTCCAGCGGCTCAATTTGCTCGCGCCGACCCTGCCCACCGCGCTGTTGGTTGGCCAGTTGCCGGCCACGCCCTCGCGGGTTCGCGCGCGCCGCCTCGTGCGCCAAGTGCTGCAAGTGGGGGCCAACGCGCTGGCGATGTGGTACGCGGCGCTGACCCCGCCCTTCCTCGAAGAGATGCGCCAGCGGGGCATTGCGGTCTGGGCTTGGACTGTTGATGAGGACATTGCCATGCGCGATTTGGCGATGATGGGAGTGCAAGGGATCATCACCAATCGGCCAGACCTGCTCAATCGAGTACTCGACGAACTGGTCGCCGACGGGCAACTGCGGCCGCCCTTGGGTCAGCGCGTCAAGCGCAGCCGCTGGGGCCGCCGCCGTCAATTGCGCAAGCTCAAGGCCGCCAAGAGGCGTCGCTAAGAAGCCGGGGAGGAGGCCCAGATGCTCTACACCTTGTTGGCGGTTTTACTGCTAATTGTCGTGGTGCTGAAGTTCTGGTCGCCCTTTGGCCAGCGGTGCCCCCAATGCCAAACCCGTCGGGAGGATGCGGAATATCCCTTGTGTCCAAATTGCGGGTGGATTTACGAAGTGCCTGGGGAAGAAGACGAGGATTTTGCGTCGGACGACGAAGAAAACGCGAAATTCTGAGGGGTGCCAAGCCGTGCTACTGCACCCTGTTTGCGCTTGACAATTCCCTGTGCTTCCCTTTAGATTGTCTCTGATTATATAGGGAAGCACAGAACGTTCAAATTCAGGAAGGTGGACCATGAAAATGCGGGCAATATCGCTGTTTGTCGCCGTCGCGGTTTTGGCGGGCTGTGACGACCCCCCCACAGCCGAGCTAGATGCGGCCAAGCAAGCCCTCGACTCGGCCCAAGGCGTTGGTGCCGAGCGCTTTGCCACCGACGAGTACGCGGCCGCACAACGCGCGTACAGCGAAGCCGAAGCAACGACCAACACCGAAGCTGAGCGCTTTTTCCTCTTCAAGGACTTTGAGCAGGCGCGAGCGCAAATCGCCGATGCCAAGACCAAAGCCATGCGGGCAGAGTCGTCTGCGGAAGCCGAAAAGAAACGCCAGCGGGATTCGGCCGAAGCTGCGATTGCCGCGGCCCGCGATGCGATTGCTGCCGCATATACTAGCCTAGAGGAAGCTCCGGCGGGCAAGGGCACGGAGGCCGATATTGAGGAATTGCGCGCCGAGTTAAGCACGGCCGACGCCGATCTAGACGCGGCCGAAGCCGCGGTGGACAGCGAGCATTTCCCCGATGCCGAGTCCCTCGCCGACAGCGCGGATCAGAAGGCTACTGAGGTCGCCGATGGCGTGATAGTGGCCGTGGATAGATACTACGCGCTGGTCGAGGAGATGCGCCCTTGGTACGAGCGCTTCTGAGCACGCGCCATTGCAAGCTCTAATCACAGGCGGCCGGGAGTTGCTCCCGGTCGCTTTGTTTTTTTGCGCGCTACTGTGGGGGCCGTCCACCGCGCGTGCGTCCGCGCTCTCGTTAGAGCACCAGCAACTGGTGCAAGCCATTGAGCGCCGCGATCTAGCTACGCCCTACATTGTCATCAATACCCAAGACAATCTAATCCTGCTCCGCGAAGGAGAGCAGGTGTTGCGCCAAGCCGCTTGTGCAACGGGCAGTGGCCGCAAGCTCGAAGGTGCCAAGCGATGGCATCGCTGGACCTTCGACACCCCCAAGGGCCGATTCGCCATCCGCCGCAAAGTCGCCGACCCCCTGTGGACCCGGCCAACTTGGTACTTCGTCGAAAACGACGAGGAGATCCCCATTTTCGCCGAGGATCCTCGGCGGTTCCAGCGCGGGGTCTTGGGGTCGTACGCCTTGTACTTTCTCAAGGATTTTATGATTCACGGCACGCTCTTTGAAATCAACTTGGGCAAGAGCATCACCCACGGCTGCGTCCGGGTGGGCAACGAGGATTTGGAGTATCTGTACGAAGCCGTCGAAATAGGTTGGCCGGTCTTTATCTACTGATGAAGCACCTAGCGTTGTTCTGGGCCTTTGCGTGCGGCGCGAGTGTGGCGTCGGCTGAGGACTTGGCCTATGTCAACGCCGCGCTGCGGGCTTGGTTGCAGGCCATAGAAGCGGACGCGCCGTACTTGCTGGTGGATCGGGGCGCGGGCGAGTTGCGGTTGATGCACGGGAAGGCGCTCTTGCGGCGCGTGCCGCTCGCGGCCGACTCCCTCGGGACGCAGCCGTCGGTGCAATCCTCGCTCGAGGCCCGGTTGCGGCGCTATCGACCTAGCAACCCTTGGCGCGGCTTGGTGCCCAGCCCGTTTGACTGGGAACAGAATTTGGTCACCGACGCCTCGGCCACCAGTGCCTTGTATTTCGCGAGCGGGCTGCTGATCTACGCCAGTCCAGCGTGGCACCGCCGAGGTGCTATGGATCTGCAAATCGGAGTCGCTGATTTGCTCGCGTTATACAATGCCTGCGGTCCGGGCACAACGCTTGTGGTTCTGCCCGCCAACTGGAGAGAGGGGCCGCAGCAGTGACTTTGCACTTTGGCGCGGCTGCGGCCGACATCACGCCGCCGGTTGGCATCGCAATGGGCGGGTACTGGGGACGGCGGTCCGGGGCCACGCACATCCGCGATCGCCTCATGGCCAAGGCCCTCGTCTGCGGCTGTGGTGCGGCGCGGATCGCTCTTGTCGCCGTCGATTTGGTGGGGTTGGACGCGGACGCCGTGCGGAGGATTCGGGAGAAGATAAGGCGCGCTACTGGCATTGAAGACGCAGCCATCATGGTCTGTGCCTCCCACACCCACGCCGGTCCGCTGACCTTCCCTTTCAGGGGCATGGGTCGCATCGACTGCTACTACTTGGAGCAAGTTGCGGACGCCGTGGTCGAGGCAGTGGTAGCTGCTGCCGCTGATAGCCGACCGGGCCGCTTGTACTATGCGCGTCCTAGAGTTCAGATCGGCATCAATCGCCGCGAGCCGCACTCGCAGGGCACGCGGATCGGGCAAAATCCCGCTGGTCCGGTCGTGCCCTACGCGCACGTACTGCGCTTTGTCGCTGCCGATGGCACAGGAGTTACGCTCTTCAACCACGCCTGTCATCCGGTGGTCTTGGGCCACGACAACCTCCAGATCAGCGGAGACTTTGCCGGTGCGGCGGCGCGTCACATCGAGGAGCAGACCGGCGATAGAGCACTCTTTATCAACGGTGCCTGCGGCGATGTCAACCCGCGGATAACCAGCGGATCGTTTGCAGACGTCGAGGCGTTGGGGCAGGAGTTGGGGCAGGCCGTGCTGGAGGGGCGGGATGCGGCTGAGCCTTTGGAGACTGCATCGATAAGCTGGGCGCATGAGCGGTTGGATTTGCCGTTGCAATCCCCGCCGACGCGCTGGCGCGCTGAGGTTGGGAAACTCAAATGGCACCTGCGGACTCGTTTGGCGCGGGGCAGCGAGGTAGCCAAGGCGCAGTTTGAATGGGCTATGGCTATGTGCAAATGGGTGCGGGCTGGCTCGGAGCGCGCTCAGGTGCAGTCCTTTGAGATGCAGGCGTTAGCGTTAGGCGAGTTGGTGCTTTTGGGGATGGAAGGGGAGATATTCGCCCGCTATCAGCTCGACTTGGAGGCCGCACATGAGCCAGCCGTCTTGTGCGGCTTTGCCAATGGCTGCATTGGCTACGTGCCCACGGCCGACGAGCACGCGCGCGGCGGTTACGAGATCGACCTAGCCTACAAGTTCTATCCGAGCGTGCAGATGATCGCGCCGGAGAGCGAGTCGCTGGTACGGCAGCGAGCCGCGGCGTTGATTGCAAAGGTGCGCTAGCTTACAACAGGAGGAGTTATGCGCGACCTAGAGGTGCTATACGAGCAAGTTCCGGCGACGCGATGTGCTGGTACGGGCGATTGCTGCTGGCTCACGGACGAGGAGTTCGACAATTACTACGCCACCATGTTTCCGCTCTACCGGGCCGAATACGTCCACATCGTCGCCTATGTGGAGAAGCACTTTTCCCCGCAGCGTCGCCAGGAGTTGCTGAACTTTACTGAGGAGCGGCCTCGCCGCTGTCCCTTTCTCGGCGCGGACCATAGCTGTACTATCTATCCGGTGCGCCCGCTGATCTGCCGCACGTACGGGGCGATGAACCCGGTTTCGATCGCCCGCCAAGCTATTGCGCATCAAGGCGATTTTCCGTCGGCGCAAATTCGCGCCTTTGTGCGGCGCGAGGCTGGTATGGTGTGCCCGCGGGTAGCGGTGCTGGAGCCGGAAAAGGTCGCGCGGCACGCCCGCATGCTCATGGAGGGGACGTACGATCGCGAATTGGCGCGGCTCAGCGTCGAGGTGGAGTTGGCGGGCGCGGAGCGCAAACGGTTTTTTCAACGGCTCACTGGCCGGGAAGAGTGGCCGCTGCGCTGGTCTTGGGGGGGCTTTAATGCGCTGCGCTTTGCGCCGCTGGCGTGGCTGCGCCGGCACTTTGCTGCGTATTGGAAAAAGGCCGAGTTAATCGATCAAAAATGACGCGAAAGGAGATTGCACCATGCAACAATACCGAGTTGCTATTTTGGGCTGCCGCGGCCGCGGCACGGCCGCAGGCCGCGCGTACCATCAGCATCCCCGCACCGAGGTTGTAGCTCTGTGCGACCTTGTGCCCGAGCGGTTGGCGGAACTCGGCGACGAGCTGGGGGTTGTGGCTCGCTACGACGACCTCGACCGGATGATCGAGGCCGAGGCCCCGGACATTGTCGCCATTCCCACGGGCACCGAGTTCCACTATCCGCTGGCTATGCGAGTGCTGGAGCACGGAGTCCACATCGACATTGAGAAGCCGATTTGCACGACCTTGGCCGAGGCCGATGCAGTGTTGGCCAAAGCCGCGGAGAAAGGGGTGCAAGTGGCCGTGCATCACCAAGGGCGCAGCGGCGGCGCACTGCAAGCGGTTAAAGCGGCGATTGCCGAGGGCCGAATCGGCGAGTTGCGCTATGTGCAGGGCAGTGGCAAGGGCTACTACGGAGGCTACGGCCTGATGAATATCGCCACGCACTCGCTCAATGCCATGCTCGGCGTGGTCGGGCCGGTGCGGAGTGTGCAAGCCGTGGCCTTGACCGATGGCCGACCGATCACTCCCGAGGATGTGGTGCCGTCGCCGAGCGGCATGGGCTACATCGCCGGTGAGCACGTGACCGCGGCCCTTGCCTTTGACTGCGGGATTTCGGGCACCCTCTTGCAGCACCGCTTCCCCAAGGTGGATTCAACGGCCTATATGATCGAGATCTACGGCACTGAGGGCCGACTCTACTGGAAGAGCGGTGCCCCGTGGTTTTTGTCTACGCCGCACTTTGCCCCTGGCCGAACCGAGTGGCAGCCGCTCGCCCCCTTAGTGCCGGAGCACTACGACCCAGCGGGCCCGGCTGCTGTGGAGGACTATCAGTTCACCGACGAGTACGTGCAGGCGCTCGACGAGGACCGTGCGCATGAGTGCTCGGGCGAGGCCGGTCGCCACGTGCTAGAGATATTGATGGGGATTTTCGAGTCGGGGGCGCGCGGTCAGCGCGTGGATTTGCCACAAGCAGAACGCGAGCATCCGCTCTTGCGCTGGCGCGAGGAACACGGCATGGGCCTGCCCAGTTCCATGCCGCGCCCGTATGCGGAGTGGCTCGCTGCCGAAGATTGCCGATTGGGCCGGGGTGCGAGTTAGCCGCTGAGTTTGCCCAACAAGCCCCAACCGCTGACGGCGGACGAGGCGATCAGTACCACGGTCGAAAGCACCGCGCCGATGAGGACCCAGGCGCGGGTGCGGTAGGAGGCGGGTAGCTTGAAGTTGAGATAGATGGCTGCCACCATCATCATGGCAATAGCTAGATTGGCGATGAGGAAACCGGCGATCTGGGTCAGGATGTCAAAGGGGATGTTGTTCCAGACGATGAGCATGGTGGTGGCGAAGATGTAGAGGCAGATGACGCGCTTGATCGCCTGGTACTCCCAAGTGCGGTCGGGCCAGCGGGCGGAGAGAAATTCTTGGGCTACGCGGGCGTAGATTTCGGGCAGGGCTTGCAGGGTGCCCCACAGCGCGGCGAGGATGCAGACGTAGTAAATCCACACCAAGCTCGGATGAATCTGCCGCCAGACGTGGGCTTGGTGCGTCAGCAAGTTCCAGCCCTCAAAGCGGGTTTCGAGCGGGAAGAGCACGGCCGCTCCGGAAATCATAAAGGCCGCGGTGACGATGAAGAGGACTAGCGCTCCGAGTGCCACGTCCCAGCGCAGCGGTGCCACGCGTTGCCGCAGGCGGTGGATTTGCTGGGGATCGTCGGGTAGGTAATCGATGGTCTCGCTGTGGAAGGCGCGGTCGCGGATGGCCTCGATATCTTGGTGGCCCGTCAACCCCCACTTGTGCAGGCCGACCCAATTGGCGTAAGCGATATAGCTAATGACCCCGCCGCCGACGTAGCCAAAGGTGGTGCCCAATGTCAGCAGCGGATGCGCGACGGTGTCCGCGGGTGCCCACTCTGGGAAGGGCGGTAGGTCGCCGAAGCGGAAAGTCCCCACAAGCGCCGCGATAAAGTCTGGACGCACGATGAGGGTGCCGGCGATGGTGCCCGTGACTAGGATTCCGCAGATGAGGAGTTGTTGCTTTTCGAGGCGTTCAAAGGACAGGCGGATGCCAAAGAACAGCGCCAAGGCAATAAAGGCCGAAGTTATGGCGTTTTCCCAGAAGACTTCTTCCTCGCCAGCGGGCAGCATGTCGCGCAACAAGAAGTGAAAGAGATCGCCGCAGGGCTTGGAGACAGGCACCCAGGCGAGGGGCGCGCCGATCATCTCAAACAGCAAAATGGTCAACAGCAGCCATCCGCGCGGTCCGGGTAAGCGCACGAGGCGGTGGCCGATCAGTTCGCCGCTGACGGCTGTGTAGCGACCGATCAGATAGGTGAAGAAGACGCCTTTGACCAGACAACTGAGCAAGACCATCCACAACAAGCCATAGCCGGCCCAAGCACCGGCCCGCACCACGACGATGGTCTCGCCAGCGCCGATGGCGACCGAGGCGACGATGGCCGCTGGGCCGAAGACGGCGAGCATACCGAAAACTTTCTTCAGCGACCAAGACTGGGCGAAGACGCCTTCGGGCGGCGGAATATCGACTTTGTTCATGCGAGGAGATGCGCTTTGCAGAGGGGAATAAAGCTCTGGGCGACGATGCTGAGGCGTAAATTCATGGTGGGGCAAGATACAGCGGGCGGATAGGCGGCGCAATAGGCTGCTTTTAAGCGGTGGATGAGTTGTGCTAATGCGCTGTTATTATTTTTCGCGTTGCACTTCGGTGTTCGCGCGCAGGAAAGACGCATAGCCCGCTTCATCAAGTGTCCCAGCCGCCAGCGCGATAACGGCTTGAGCCGCGCTTTCTTGCGTGGCGGTGAAGCGATAGCCGTTCAACTCCAAAAACAAGATTCCGACTACAAAGCCGGTGCGCTTGTTGCCATCAACAAATGGATGGTTGCGCACGATGCCTGCCGTATAGGCGGTAGCCATTTCGATGAGATCGGGTGTGTCCGCATAGGCGTAGTGTTGCTGTGGTCGGGCCAGAGCCGATTGCAACAAGCCGTCGTCACGCACCCCCGCCGCGCCGCCGTGCAGCGCGAGCAGTCGGTCGTGCAGCATCAGCGCGTCGCGTGCGTCAATCCAAACCGGTTCCGTCACTGGGCCAGAACGTGGAGCGTGTTGCGATAGCGGTCGAGGATCTCTTCGGCCTTTGCTAGCTTCTTTGCAAAGGTGGGATCGTAGGGCGTCATCTGATAGCTGCCGTCCGGACCTTCGATCAGGAATAGAGGATCCCCGTCTTTGGTGCGCAGCCGGTTGACGACCTCCTTGGGGAGGACGACACCGAGCGAGTTGCCGAATTTGCGGACTTTGAGTTCGACCATGAAGCACCTCCTGTTGTTGTCACTATTGTAATAACATTCAATCAAGATGCAAGGCGAATGCCTAGGAGACGACCGTCCCCGGAGTCACCACGGCAATTCGTGCAGAAGCCTCGCCTCTGCTGATATATATCGGTTCGGGATGCGGGCCACGCGCTCAATTGCTGCGATACTCGAGTACGACCCGATTGACAGGGCCTTGGAGGCCCATGGTATTGACCGCTTTTGCCCGCAGCGCGTTTCTGCCCGGGCGCAGTTTCCACTCGAAAGACGGGTCGCTCTCCTGCCATGCGTCCTCGTCCAAGCTGACCTCAAAGCGGGCAAAATTGGGAATGGGGCCGGACAATTGCACGGACAGGGCCGCGACCGTCTCGGTGTCCTCCAGGTCGATCCTCGTTTTGTTCAAGGACCAGTAGAAATCCTCTGGCCGGGTGGTCTGGAGCGAATATTCCGGGTACCTCGGGTCGAGACTGTCGGTCCACCACAGATGGCCGTCCCAGTGGTACTGATTCATGCCCTGTTCCAGTTCTTGAGGCTCGGAGCGGTACAGGTGGTCGTTGCGCAGCGGTATGCCGAAGCGCAGGTACAGATCGACAAACATCCGCCGCATCTGGTCTATGGGAATGGGCGGCGGGGGAATGATAGCGATATCTTCGGCCTTGTTGGCTGCGGCGCTGCGATGCATTTCGAGCGCATTGATGGGCACACCGGCCCTTTCGTACTGGAAAGCCACTTGGTACCCTGGCAGAAGCCCCGGATCCTGGAGAATCCACTTGCCGTACTGGTCCGACCAGATCTCGGTCAGGCAGTGGTGGTCGACGATGAGGGGACGGGTGTGGTAGCCTAGGGCCGCGGCGCACTAGGCAAAGACAGCCGCATAGTGGGTGCACATCCCTAGCGCTAGGTTCTGCGGAGCTAGTTCGAGGATCTCCAGCGCGTCCCACTGTGGGCAGTAGTTGTACTCGTTTTCGTTCCACCCTTCCCACTGTCGGCGGACCCACTGGCGCAAGAGGGCAAACTTCTCCATCTCCGTTTTGCCGGGGGCGACTATTTCCTCCAGCCGGTATTTTTCCCGCAGGTGGCGCATGCGGGGATGGTGTGGATCGGCGTAGTCGAAATCGTACGAAGAGACCGCAATGGCATTGTCCGGTGCCTCGATCATCTCGATGTCCGGGTGATTTACCCCGCTGATCCGGCCGGAAGCCTCAATGGTCACTTTTTTCACCAAGGGCGTGATGCGGGCATCCCGGCTGGAAAGGGTCGCTCGCCACTGTACAAAGCGCTGTCCGGGCAGGGTATTGGCCGAGTCGGCAGGCCGCCAGGGACTCCATTTATCCGGCGCGTACCAGGCCGTTGAGCCAGTGCGCACTGCGAACCGGACAGCGGTCTGCGGCCGCAGTGCCAGATCGGCGGACAGACGCAGGGAACTCACCTCGATTTTGGGGGAAAGGGCATATTCTGCGGTCATATCAATTATCGGGGAAGTCAGGGTTCCCTCGGGCGGATAGCCGTGGACCCGGATGCGGACGACGTACTCGCCCGAGAGATTGTTCTCGGGCCCGAGTATGTCGCTCTTCCATTCGCTGCTTTCCCCGGAAAGGCGCTTGAAACTGTTTTTGCCGGGCCTATCCGCATCGATGAGCAGAAAACCCGCTCCCGAAAAGATCAGTTCGTTGCTGCCCTGCTGCAGAAAGTGGCCGGGAATGGTTTCCCGGTCCCAGCCGCCCGTGAGCATTTTTTTTCTATCCTGCACGTGGCGAATCTCGTTCCCGTTGACTGTGATGAGCATGGGGTTTTGCTCGCTACCACCCCCGCCGAAAAAGAGGATTTCGGCTTTTTCGACTGCCGATGGCAGTTCGAAGACCTTTTTTACTTGGATTTCGTCCGTCAAGGGTTCGCTGATTTTCGAACTGCGGGCCATGGCATCGGCGATCAGATAGGTGGGTGCTAGGCCAAGGGTGCCAGAGGCGGCGGAAAAATCGATGAAACGGTCGCGGGTGCAGTTGGCGAGCGCCTCGCCCGCAAGGGTGCTTTTCCACTTGGACGAGGTGGCGCTGGCAGCGGTGTAGCGCGCTGGAGGCTCTTCGGAGGACATCGGCCTGTTTTGCGGGTAGTACAACAGCAGGTAACCGCGCCGCTCGCGCTCACCGCATATAAGAGTGCCGTCGGCCGTGCTGACGACAGCGCCAATATCGCCGAAGGTTTGGTGCCCTCCTTCCGGCTGCATGCCGCCCGGCCAAGTGCCGAGGTGCATCCGGCGTTGGACTGGGTCAAAGGCAAACAAGCGCGGCAGCCCTCCCTCTTCGCCGCCGCCACCGTAAATCAGGCCATCCGCTCCCTGGGCCAGCCCTAAGATGCGGTGCTGCCGCAGGGGCTTGCCAAAACCCTCTACCAGTGCGGTTTTGGGGTCGAAGCGGAACAGATAGCCGTCGGTCGTGCCGGCGAGAAAGCTGCCGTCGTCCTGTTTTACCGCGGCGTCGATGGCGGCGAAGCGCCGTCGCCCCACTACGGCTGGCAATCTGGCATCGAGGGGCTTGAGGACGCCTGTGCGGGGATCTAGTTCGAGGATGCGACCCATATCGTCGTCGTTGCTAGCCCCGGTGCTGGTGCCGCTGAGGTAGATTTTGCCGTTATCTGCGGCCAGCAGGACTCTGCTGATTGGGCGGGTGTGGTGGTGTTGGGGCAGGGGAACTACCTCGCCGTAATCCTTTTGCAGGCCCGACGACAGCGCCACGGTGAAAAGCCGCCCTCCGGGCGCGGTAAGGCCGCAGAGCATTTGCCCGGTGGCGTCGACGGCCAAGGCTCCTACTCCGTCCGGCTCGGGAAATTCAGGCAGGGCGATCTCTGCGAGCAAGTGGCCAGCGGGCGAGTAGTGCCGGAGGGGCATGCTTGGGGCTGTTGGATCCATTAAGTGGGGTGGTGGTACAGAGTCGCGGCGTCTGAATGTGCCAGGGGTGTGGGGACGCTGCCTCGGGCGCTCGAAGAAGAACTGCTTATCATACGCTCGTCGGGCACCCAGATAAATGTCCCCTTCGGGGCCGAGCGCTAGGCGCGGCTCGTCCCACCACAGGGCCTCGAAGCAGTCGAGTTTTTTCACTACCGTGCTGCTGGGGTCAAAGCTAAACAGGCAGATTTCCTTTTTGCCGCAGGTGGCCCCAATGATCAGGCCGTCGCGCTGCCGGTGGACCATTGCAGTCACCATGCACTCATTGGCGGGTAGGGTCTCGAACAGAGGCACCAGCTGGGCGCTTTCCCGCTCCAGGTCCAGCGCGGGTTCAGCGCTGGCGAGCAGCGGGGAAAAAGCTAAAATGGCGCAGCTTGTGAATTTTATCCGATACATGGATCCTCAATCCGCGGTCAGCCGGGGAAATTCGAGGATGTAATACGGATAGGTCGCCATAATGTACAGGGTTCCATCTGGCCCTATTGCCGAGCCTTGAATCGAGCCTAGGCCATTGTGCAAATCCCGGTGTTGGGCAAACTCCGCATCGACGACATAACCGAGGCATTCACCTTGGGCCCGGTGCGGATCGTAGCGCATAATCAGGGTCTGCTTTGGGTTTTGGCCCACATCAGCGGTCCAGTAAATCCGGCCCTTGGCGTCCTGGATCATGGTGTGGATATCGCTGCTCTGTGCAAAGGGCTCGGGGACTGAATTGCAGACATAGCGCATGGGCACGCCGCCGCTGGCGGCGCTGGCTAGGTCGAATTCCTGAATTTGCCTGAGATCGCCTCCATAGAGTTTCATGCCGCGGCGGTTGAAATCGGCCCCGAGCTTGCTGCCACCGCCGCCAATTACACAGGCGTACGGTTTTTCATAGGGCGGCGCGCCTGCTGGGACGCTTACTTTGTACTCGACAAGTTCGTCTCTTTCCACGTCGTAGCGGGTCATTCTGCCGCGATTGGGTATCCACACATCGCCCCGGTCGTCCATGTCGATGTAGCGGCTCCAGGTGCCCACTCGCCCTTTGTCGATCACTTGGTGCGTGTCCAGCTCGTAGATGAGAAAGTGCATGCGCGGTTCGGTTTTGAAGTAGATGCGGCGGCGCTCGTGATCGACAATGCCGTTCATCAGACCGTCCTGGGCGCGCAGGATGCCAAGGTCTTGGGCCAAGCCCGTGCGCGGATCATAGGCGATTAAGTGACCGCCGGGATAACCGCCGGCCTGTTCGCCGATTTCGGGTCTGGTGGCAAATAGTTCGTGCCCTTGCTTGGTGCCGCCGTATATGCGGCCGTCGGGGCCGATGGCCAACTGCGTGTGCGTCTTGCCCTGGGTATTGATGTCGTACAGGTTTTCGGCGATGGTCTGGCTCAGGTTGACTACTCTTTCGATGCTGCGATCGCGAGGGTCATAGGCCAGCCAGTCGCCGTAATCGTAGTAGTTGGCTGTGCCTAGGTAGACCTTGCCGTCGGGTCCTGCCACGCAAGCGGTGTACCCCGATTCGTTGTTGGCGTATTCATCGGGCACTGGGGTGGCCCAGCAGAACAGCGGTTTGAGGTCGGCCACTTCGGGCTGCTGCAGGGCGGCGGGCACGGGCCCCGTGGGCTCTGGGGCCGTGCGACAGAGGGCAGGGGCCGCTAGCAACAGGCACAGGACCCACGCGGGGAGCAGCCAAAGCGAGGTGGCTCGATTTTTCATGGACTTATCGCTCAACTCTCCGCATCATGGGGGCAAGGTACGGCGGGTGGATAGGGGGCGCAATAGTCCGTTTTTTAGATAGTGTGTCCGTTTGAAATTTAAGTTGGCGGCGGCCCCTTTGGACCGTCGAGCCGCCTTGCACGAGACGACAAAGATCATTCATCCCACACCGAGTTTCATTTCGTAGTGAGCGTCTTCTCAATGCCTTGTATCTCGATCATAGAGTGTCTTCTTGTCCTGAGTAAACGCCGGCACCCTTTTCCGCAAGGATGCCGGCGTTGATGAAAGTCACCACTAGGTCAGCGCGTCGTTCTCGCTTTGAGCGCTCCCCAAGTGACGGCCTCGACCGCAGTCCCAAGAGCGCCAGCTATTACTATGGAACTCCGACTCGCGTATTTCCCCATTGCGCCGTCAACTTCGACCTCCGCCACCACCCGGTACTCACCCGGTGGCAGTGGCATGTCCGAGGTCAGGCCGCAGACTCCGCTGTTGGTGTGCTCTGTTCCCAACACGTCGCTCCATGCGGAATCCTCTCCTTGGCGCATCTGCCACTTGCTCGTGCGGATAGAATACCTCGCGTCGCTGATGGTGAAGCCTCCCGCGAGGCACCCTGCGCCCCCTGTGAGGGCGTAAAAGCCCACCCTCACTTTGCGCTCTCCATCTTCAGTTGTAATCCCGACTACTGAATCTTCCGTTACTTCGAGCCAGTCAACAGGCGTGTATTCATCCGCGAATATGGAATTCCGACTCGCGTATTTCCCCATTACGCCGTCAACTTCGACCTCCGCCACCACCCGGTACTCACCCGGTGGCAGTGGCATGTCCGAGGTCAGGCCGCAGACTCCGCTGTTGGTGTGCTCTGTTCCCAACACGTCGCTCCATGCGGAATCCTCTCCTTGGCGCATCTGCCACTTGCTCGTGCGGATAGAATACCTCGCGTCGCTGATGGTGAAGCCTCCCGCGAGGCACCCTGCGCCCCCTGTGAGGGCGTAAAAGCCCACCCTCACTTTGCGCTCTCCATCGTCAGTTGTAATCCCGACTACTGGATCTTCCGTTACTTCGAGCCAGTCAACAGGCGTGTATTCATCCGCGAAAGCGGCGGACGCCAGCGCAAGTAGCAAAACAATAGCCTTCATGATAGTACTCCTTCGGGTTATGAGATGTTGGACGAACTAAATGTGATAAGCATACCCAAGGGCATGGCCCCTCCTTTCTTTAATGTGTCGCCCTTGTTGGCGTGAAAGTGCAAGAAAGGGCCGGTTATATGGCCGAGAATAGGAAAGGATTCGGCCGTTTGGAGGCGTAGACGACCTCTACAAAGCGCCACACCGCCCGCTCCGAGTCCCAAACCACCCGACAAAAGAAGGGGGTGCAGATAGGCCCTTTCGAACTAGCGGACTCGGTCGGCTCTTCGGTGACAAACGCGATGTCGGTGAAGAGTCGCTTCTCGCCTGCTCGTAGCGCTGCTTCAACCCCTTTTTGCACTTTGAATCTGCTCTTGACAACGTTCCTCGGGTACGACCGATAATTCTCGTAGTGGTCCTGCATCTCGAACACCTTGAACGTGCTGTGGCGCAAGAAGGCCTTGCCGAAGCGGTATTCATAGCCTTGGTCGTCGAGTACGGCGCGATGCATGGCACGGAAGAGGTCAAAGGGTGTGTCGCCGTGGGGGATGTCCCAACTCTCCAAGGTCTCTTGCATGTTTTTCAAGGCCGTGGGGTTGTTGACGCCCTCGCGCAGGTAAAACTGGGCGACGAGGCTGTCATTACCAGAGACGGAGAAGGCTACGAGAAAGTCGTAGAGCCAGTCGCGCAGATCGGCTTCTTGTTCGGGGGTGATGGGGACGCCCGGCGCGATGGGGATGGACTCAATGGCCTGCCACAACTTGGGTCCGGCTTTGATCTTGATCTTCTTCGCGGTATGGATATAGTCAAGCAAGCCTTGGAGCTTGTCGAGGCGGGGCTCAAAGCTGCCGGATGGGTATTTGGTCTCGACGGCCGCGGCGCTGGAGACGGTAATCAGCGCGAGAGATAGGATGCGAATGGCTAAGGGTTGCATGATGCCCTCCTTTGTGGAAGAGTGCGGGTTGCTGCTTCGGTACGCACTACCGCAACTATCGTGCCAATGGAGTGCCCCAGCGGTCGCCAATCGCGCCAATTATTTTATTTTTTCATGCCTAACTTCCTGTTAAATAAAACTTTATAAGATTAAGACAATTTTTTCATCTATCTCTCAAGCCCCTTCTGCCATCCCTTAATACTCTAAATCTGGCGGTATCCGCCGTTTGGGTGATCTAATCACTGTACGCCAGCGAACAGCAGGTGTTCGCCAGCGGACAGTAGGGGTTGGTGATGTTGCGCATGGGCATGAAATAGGCCGGTTCGCTTGTGTCCGGGTAGTGCATCCGGTTGAATTTCAAATGAATACGCTGCTGGACCTACGCGGCCCTTGACAGAGAGTGATGGTATTTATCAGAGACGTGGATCCCAGATAGTGTATCCGTTTGAAATTTCCAGTCCTCTGGTTTAGGGAAGAAACACCCGAAAAAATTCAAACGGATACACTACTGTTTTTTAGGTTGATTTGGCGTTAGCAAAGCCCATTGCAAAAGGTCGGCCGCACTCAAAGCCGCCGAGGTCGTTCCCGAAGGATGGAGGGGTCCAAGGTGCCCTTGTCTTTTGCGCGATCGTTTCTTATTTTTAGCTATAACTAAATTTTAAGTTATATATTACTTAATTATTTTTATTCTCCGCCTAAAGGAGGCAACTGGTGAAGCGTCCGATTTTTGCCGCCGTCCTGTGCGGTGGAGCCTGGATCGGTGGGGCCTGTGGCCCGCTCATGACCGAACCCCCGCCCGCGGGCGACGATTTCGAATCGCCCTTTGAGGGTCTGTCCGCAGACCTCAACGCGGTTTTTGTCGCAGGAGACGAGAATTTTGCTAGGGCCTTTACCATCGATGAGGGCTTGGGGCCCATCTTCAACAATACTAGCTGCGAAGGCTGCCATCCCGGCGATGGGCGAGGCACCCCTGCAGTGGGATTCTTCCGCTTTAGCGAAGGAGAAGATTTGGCCTTGGACAAAGGCGGGGCCCAGCACCAGGACAAAGCTATCCCCGGTGCACCCCCCGAAATGCTGCCCCCTGGAGTGGACCGCTCCTTTCGCATGCCGCCGCCGGTATTTGGCGTGGGCTTGATCGAGGCCATTCCAGTGGAGACCATCCTGTCGCGCGAAGACCCCGACGATGCGGATGGCGACGGCATATCGGGCCGGACCCACTGGGTTCGCTCGCCCGACTACGTCTCCACAGCCCACGTGGGCGGAGGGGACGGGATCCAGCTAGGGCGCTTTTCGCGCAAGGCCCAGGTCTCATCCCTGCTGCAGCAGGTGGTGGAGGCCTACCACGAGGATATGGGCATCACCAGCGACTTTCTGCCCGAGGAGAACAGCCATGCCCAGGCCGGCGGGGTAGCGCTGGGCGACCAAGTGCCCGATCCAGAGATTTCGGCTGCCACTGTGCTGACTACGGTGATGTACGTGCGGTTGCTGGCTCCGCCCAAACGAGGTCCCATCACGCCCCAAGTCGAGCGCGGCGAGGCCCTGTTCCACCAGGCTCAGTGCCATGCTTGCCACGTGCCCACCATGCGCACGGGGGCCAGTTCGGTGGCTGCCTTGAGCTATGTGGACGCCCACCTGTACTCCGATCTGTTGCTCCACGACATGGGCCCGGAATTGGCCGATAATCGACCCGATGGCGACGCTACGGGGCGAGAGTGGCGCACTGCGCCTTTGTGGGGCCTGCGTCTAGTGCCCGATTTCCTAGGGGGGCGGGCCTTTTATATGCACGACGGCCAATCGATCACCTTGCACGATGCCATTGTGCGCCACGGGGGCGAATCCTCGGCCAGCCGAGACGCGTACATGGCCCTGGATCAGGTGGACCAGGAGGCCCTAATCGCCTTTTTGGAATCGCTTTGAGAAGAGAAGTAAGCCGTGATATCGAGAATGCTGATGAGCCTGCTGTGCCCGCTCGTGGGGATTGCGATAGCCGAGGAGGGCGAAACGCCCCTGGTGCGGGGTGGCATTGGCGACAAGCCCTTTATCAAGGGGGCTGGGGGCCGCACGTACTTTGGCGGCTATACTGAGGTCCACTTCCGCTACGAGCGCGAAGAGGGAATTACCGAGGAACTGACTTTTGAGCCTAAGCGCTTCAATATCTTTACCTATACGCCGGTATCCGACCGCCTCCGCGTGGCCTCGGAACTGGAATTCGAGGAGGGGGGCGAGGAGATCAAAATAGAACTCGCCCTCATCGACTTTGAAATCCACCCGTTCCTCACCTTTAGGGGCGGCATTATCCTATCCCCCCTGGGGCGTTTCAATCTGTCCCACGACAGCCCGACCAACGATTTCACCGACCGACCTCTGGTCAGCACCCAGATCATCCCCACGGCTCTGTCAGAGGGGGGCATGGGGTTTTACGGCTCTGTCCATCCCACTCCCCAAGCCCGGATGACCTACGAGCTGTACGCAGTAAACGGATTTGACGATCGAATAGTAGGGGGTCGGCCCGAAGGCACCCGCATTGCCGCGGGACGGGGCAATTTTGCCGACAACAACAATCGTCCTTCTTGGGTGGGGCGCTTGGGTCTGAGTCCGCGGCCCGCTGTCGAAGTGGGGCTCTCTCTGCACACGGGCCCCTATAATAGCTGGGAAGCCGATGGTTTGGCCATTGCCGACAAGCGCAATCTGAGCATTTTCGCCCTCGATTGGGAAGTCCGCCAAGGCCCCTTTGAATGGTTGGGGGAATGCGCTTGGGCCGCCATTGACGTGCCCGAGGAAAGCGCCATTTTCCAGTCGAGTCAACGCGGGTACTACGCCCAATTAAACGCCCACTTTGGCCGTGGGTGGATCGCTCAATTGCCCCGTTCCCATTTTACTGGCATGGTGCGCTATGGCCTGGTGGATTTCGATGCGGATATCGACGGCGACAGCCAGCGCCGCCTCAGTCTGGGGCTCAATTTTCGCCCCGAGGAGGAGGCCGTGTTCAAGGTAGACTACCAGCGCAATTGGCAGCGCGACGCCCTTGATAACCCAATTCGCGGGGCTGCCTTGCTCTTCAGCGTGGCTACTTATTTCTAGGAGGTGTTGTGGAGAACGGGGCCGAAAAAATGCCGCGGCGCAGTTTCTTAGCCCACTTGGGCGGAGTTTGCCTAGCCGGCCACTCCCTGCTCGGATGCGCTACTGTGCCCGTGCATTATGCAGTGGTAAGAGACGGGGTTGTTTTTTTGTCGGACAACCAGTTAAACGAATTGTTTAGAAAGGGCAATGCCGGGCTCCTGCAAGGCTCTGACTTGCCCGAAGCCATCGTCTTGTTGCGTGGTGGGGAACCGCCCTTGCAAGCTCTGGGGGCCACTTGTCCGCATCAGGGGTGTCAAGTGCGCCCCAGAGAGCATTTTTTGATTTGTCCTTGCCATGGATCGACCTTTAATCGGGCGGGGGAGCCCACCCGAGGGCCGGCGCAAAGTCCCCTCAAGCGCTACGATCTGGAGTTAGTAGAGGGGGGCGTGCGACTGCGAGTTGGTTGAAGTGGAGCGGATGCAGCTATCTTTCCGCTCCGACCAACCGAAAAAGGAAGCAAATGCAGAATGCACTGCTCGTGCCGCCACGCAAAGGTGTGGTCGCGCTAACGGATCACTGCCAACTTGCGCGCGATTTCAGTGCCGCCAGCCTGCAAGCGATACAAGTACACCCCGGTCGCTAGATCGCCGGCTGTCCAGGTAATGGTATGCCAGCCGGCCTCCCGGTGGCCCTTGCTTATCTGTCCGACGCGCTGGCCTTGGAGGTTGTACACCGCTAGATCAACCGGCCCAGCCACGGGCAGCCAAAAGCGTATTTGGGTCGAATTGTTGAAGGGATTGGGCGCGTTGGCGACCAAAATCGGCGCACCGATCGCGTCCAGCGACTCTACTTCCTCTACTGCGGTAGCCATTTCCAACTCGGCAACGTCGAACTGGACGAACCACAACTCGTAGTTGGGATGAGGCCCGGCGCTGAATACCGCAGTGGGCAAGCTCGGTATCAGGCTGCCGCTGGCCGGGGAAATGCCGTGGAGGAAGAAACTGGAGACTAGGCCGTAGCTGGCCAAATCGACCAGCGGTTCCTCGTGCCAGCTACCTCCGCGATCGTCCGATCGGTAGAGCCGCAAGTCAGACCCGTACGTGCTGGCTACCCATAAGGCACGGCTTCCACCGGGTCTTTGATAGGCCGCAGCCACCTGCGCATTGCTCAGCGCTTGGCGGGTCCACGCGCCTGTACGCGGGTCGCGCACAAAGACGAACAGTTGATTGGCCTGTCCGGGGGATTGGTATTGTCCGGTGACGTAAATGTAGCCATCTAAGTCGCGCCACATGGCCTCGCCGAAAGCGATAAAATCGCCTTCGGGCGCGATCTCGACTACGACCTCGGGCGCGACTTGACCGGGATCGCCGTAAGGCAAGTGCATGTAGAGGATGCGGTTGTAGAGCGCTCTGGGGTCGGGCTGATTGCTCACTAGCAAGTGATAACCCGTCTCATCTGGCTGAATGACCGGGTAGAGCCAAGTCGTCCACGGCACTTCTGTTCTTTGCGCCGGAGCGAGGACGTAGGGGCCGTCCCAAGTGCCGGTGCGCAAATCGAGCATGGCCGTCTTGAAGGTATAGGTCGCTGGATCGCCGATATAGCCGATGACTAGGCGCTCGTCGTAAATGCCAGCGCCCATGTACCCGGCCTTGCCAATGGTGTCCGGCACTTCGAGTTGCTCAAACTGGTCGATCTGCCCTGGCGCTGTGGCCCGCAGGATGACTGGCTTTGCGTTGATTTTTGGGTAGATCAGGAGCAGTCGCCGTTGCTCGTCGAGCAATACCATGCCCGGCTGGTAGTTCAAGCCGTCCCACTCGTAGCCCCGGTGCCACTGCCCGTCGCGCAATTGGTAGAGCGCCCCCTGTGCGGTGGCTTGCTCCGGTCCCCACAGCGCGACCGTGTAATAGCTATCGCCATCGTACACTAGCTTGGGGGCGTTGTAGCCCCAGTACGAACTAACCCAAGCCACCCCCGCGTCGATTTTAGATAGGTGCACGTCGATTTCTTGTCCCGAGACCCCAACGGCATTCCACTTTAGATAGATGATGGCTAATAGCCATGCGACTCGTCCTTTCATAGTGGTCTCCTTTGCAGCATCTGACGCAAGATTCGTTGCAGCATCTGACGCAAGATTCGTTCTTGTGTTGATTTGGCGTTAGCAAGACCGTGCCCTATTTTGCAGCCGACCTGTCCACCCTTTTGCCCAGCTAAAATCCCATGTCTAGTCCCATTGCAGCAGGCCAGCCGTACTCGCCGGAAGAAACCCAGCGCATCATTGAGCAATTCAATCGCGACGGCTACTATCGCTTGGGGCCCGTCCTCGCAGCCGACGAGGTCGAGGCCCTGCGCGAGGCCATGGCGTGCAAAGTCGCCGATCCCCGTATCCTCAACGACGAAGCAGGCGACCACATCCGCGGCATCAGCCTCATGCGCATGTTCGAATATAGCAAGGCATTCCGCGACTTGGTAGTTCGCGAGCCGTTTGTCAGCTTAGCCGAAGCTATCTTGGGCGACAACTGCCACCTCATGTCGCAAAACGCCCTGTACACCGAACCCGACTCCAGCAAAGTACCTGACGGCCCCGGCGGCTGGCACCTCGACGATTTGATCCACTTTCCCCTGCCCGATGAGGTGGAACAGCACGACCCGCGCGTCACCATGCCCTGCTTTGTGCTGCAGATCTTTACTCCGGTTAGCGATGTGGAAAGCATTGAATATGGCCCCACGCAAGTCGTGCCTGGCAGCCACCGCGCCGGTCGCGGGCCCGCCGAGCAAGACAAACCCACATTTTGCGGGACTGGACCGATTTCCTTGTTCGCCCGGGCTGGCGACGCTTATATGTTCAACAACCAGATCTGGCACCGGGGTGCTCCCAATGCCTCGGATCGCACTCGCTTCATGGCCGGCGTCACGTACAGCAAGCGCTTTATCTCCCAGCGCTTTTACCCCTTTATAGACTATCGCATGCCGCCGCACGTGATGGAAGGAGCCTCGCCTCGTCTGCAGCGCTTGCTCGGCCGCCACGAGAAGGGTGCCTACGGCTGAGGTCAGATTCCGCCCGCTCTCTGGCAACCTAAGACCCAGCGAGAGCGCAACCGAGCAGGGGAGGATATATGACTGAAAGTGAACGCTACGAAGCAGGGCGCAGAATTCTCTCGACGATGCTCGGAGAAGCCGCTGCAGAAGCCTCTGCCGAGAAGATGCGCACACTTCATCCCGAGTTCGAGCGACTGGTGATGACGCACGTGATGCACGACCTGTACGGACGGGCGGGGTTGGATATCAAGACCCGTTTGCTGTGCACGATCGCGGCCTTGACGGTTCTCGGCAGGCCGGAACAGCTTGCTGTTCACATCGACCGAGCCCTTGGTTGTGGAGCCACGAGGACGGAGATTGAGGAGGTCGTGTTGCAGATGAGCGCCTTCGGAGGATTTCCGGCGACGTGGGATGCACTGACCGTTCTTCAAGGACATAACCGATAGTTGGATGTCCATCCATTCTCTATAGACCACCAACTCTTTTCCGGATTTTGCTCATGTTTCGCGCCTTTCTCCTGCTATTTATGCTGATGCTCTACGCCAACCAGCCAGTCGCCGCCCTTGAGCGCAGCACCCCCGAGGCTCAGGGCATCTCCAGTCAGGCCATTCTCGGCTTCGTCGATGCGGCCGAGGATTCGATCGATGCCCTGCACAGCTTCATGCTGTTGCGCGGAGGGAAAGTGGTGGCCGAGGGCTGGTGGTACCCCTACAATCCCGACAGTCCTCATCGCCTCTACTCTCTGAGTAAGAGTTTCACCTCCACAGCAGTGGGTCTGGCGGTCGAGGAGGAGTTGATGAGCCTCGACGACCTGATCCTCGACCACTTTCCCGAGGAAGCCCCTGCCGAGCCGGACGAAAACCTTGCGGCGATGCGCGTGCGGGATCTGCTGCGCATGAACACCGGTCACCTGAAGGAACAGGCCGACGCCTTCTGGTCGACCGAGCGGGACACCTGGGCTGAGGCCTTTCTCGCCGTGCCGGTGGGCCTCAAGCCCGGGACCCACTTCGTCTATAACACGGGAGCCACCTATATGGCCGGCTTGATGGTTCAGCGGCTGACGGGCGGGACCCTGATCGACTACCTGACACCGCGGCTCTTCGCGCCCTTGGGGATCGAGGGTGCCACTTGGCAGAGCGATGACGAGGGCTACAACGTCGGCGGCTGGGGACTGAAAATTCGCACTGAGGATATCGCCCGCTTCGGTCAGTTGCTGCTACAGCGGGGGATGTGGGATGGTCGGCGACTGCTCCCGGAGTGGTGGGTGGCGGAGGCCACCGCCTTGCAGACCGCGAATGGCAGCGATCCCGACAGCGACTGGGACCAGGGTTACGGCTACCAGTTCTGGCGCTGTCGGCACAATGCCTACCGGGGCGACGGTGCCTTCGGCCAGTACTGCATCGTCATGCCCGACCAAGACGCAGTGGTGGCCATTACCGCCGGCGTGAGCGACATGCAGCAGGTGCTCGATCTGGTCTGGGATCACCTGCTACCGGCGATGGAGAATGAAGCCCTGCCGCCGGCCGATAACGGCCCGCTGGCTGAGCGGTTGAGGGGCCTGTCCCTCGCGCCGCAAGAAGGGTTGTCCACCTCCGCGCTGGCCAGCAAATATTCGGAGCGGAGGTTTCTGTTTGCGCCCAACGAGCGCAACCTGCGGGCGGTCACCTTTGCTTTCGGCGAGGAGGAAACGCTGGTGACCGTCGAGGACGCGTCTGGCGTCGAGCATCCGGTCCGCATCGGCCACGGGGCTTGGGTGGAGGGCAGCACCTCATTCGACAGCGACCATTCTCAACCGGTCGCCGCCAGCGGCGCATGGAGCGCGGACGGTACCTACAACGCGAGGCTCTGCTTCTACGAGACGCCCTTCCGCCCTCTGCTGACTTTCCGCTTTGCCGAAGACCGGCTGCTCTTCGACATGGAGTACAACGTCAGTTTTGGGGAGACGAAGTGGGAAGAGCTGACCGCCACGGCGCAGATGGGCGAGGGAGTTGGGCGCTGAACCATGAGACGGGGAGACGGGCTCAAAGATGGGCTTCCTCGCCGGGAAAGGACTTCATTATGAAATTTGGCATCATCGGCTGCGGCTCCATAGCCGAGAATTCGTTCGGGCCGAGCCTACTAACTTCGGAACGGACCGATCTCGTCGCCGTCTGCCGTCGCGACCTTGAGGCCGCTAAGGCATTCGCGGCGCGATTCAGTAGCCCGCGCGCGTACGGCTCGGCGGCGGAGCTGGTGCGCGACGACCGGGTGGAGGCGGTCATCGTGTCGACGCCGACCGATACCCATTGCGACTACACCTGCTTGGCGGCGGAGCACGGAAAGCACGTACTGTGCGAGAAGCCGATGGCGAGAAACGCGGCCGAGTGTCGCGAAATGATCGCTGCGTGCCGGGCTCACGGCGTGACCCTGGCGGTTGCCTACCGTCGGCGCACCTGTCCGCAAGTGGTCGCGGCCAAGCGGTTGATCGCTGCGGGCCGCATCGGACGGGTCGTTTTCGCGCGCACCCATTACAGCGGGCGCTGGGATCCGGAAGCGGGGGATTGGCGGATTGAACCGGGCATCGGAGGTGCCCTGATGGAAATGGCGTCTCATCGCATCGAAGTGCTGTTGAACTTCGGCGGGCGGCCGCAGTCGGTGAGCGCCGTGGTTGACGCGGTTGACCACGACTGGCCCGTCGATGACACCGACGCCCTGATCGTGCGCTTTGAAGGTGGCGGGATCGGCATGCACTCGACGATCCTAACCTCGCCACCGCGTCGCGACTTTGCCCAGATCGACGGCGATGGCGGCAGGATACTGATCGACCCGCTGGAGTTGACGGCGGATCACCTGATTCTGGAACTGCCCGATGGAACTGAGAGGATTGAGGTGGAGCCGCTGCAGGATAAGCTGTTCGATCTGCCGATGATTGAGGATTTCGTCGCCGCCGCGGAGCGCGGTGAAAAACCGGTCTGTGATGCGGAGAGTGGCTACTGGGTGCAGGCGGTTTCCGACGCTGCCTGCGCCTCATCGAGTTCAGGTGCCGTGGTCGCCGTCGAACCGCTGGGCTCTTGAGGGTCGTCGCTACCCATTGATGGCGTGCACTTCGTCGGACCAATCTCGCCAGATGTCGCCGTTGGTGTTGTCCACTACGAGTGGGTCGGGGAGGGATGCTGGCGTTTTGAGGAAGCCGTAGATGGTCGCTTGGCGGATGACGTCGGTAGATAGATTCTGCCCAGCCATGTGCAAAATTTTGGTGTGCCACAAAACCACCGTGCCGGCAGGGCCGTGGCAGTCGAAGGGTTGGGTGTCGGCTTTGATGCGCTGGATGACAGGGTCGTTGTAGCCGCCGGCCTTGCGCTCTGCCAAGTGTTTGTCGGTGTGCTTTTCGCCTTCGAGAAAGGCCTCCCACTGATCGCGCCAGATCCGGCTGTGGCTGCCCGGCCACACGGTGAAGCCGCCGGAGTTGGGCGGCAGGTCGTCGACGTAGGCCGCTATTTGCAGCCGCCAGCGGCCGTAGCAAGCGCCGTCGGAGTGGGCGCTGCGGTAGTTGGGGCCGGGAGATGGGCTGTTGGGCAGGGTGCAATACAAGCCGCGCGTCCCTTGGCCGTTGAGCCACACCGGGCCGGTCTTGGGCAGACGCAGTGCTTCCTCGGTGGTGAAGGACCCCTTCTCTGGCCATTGCTCGATCTTTTTGCCCAAGTGGGAGGCGAGTCCTCCTACCGCGTCGTCGCACATGAAGCACGGGCCCGTCGTCGTACCGGAATCATCCTCTCCAGCGGGCCACACTACCGTGCCTTCACCGAGCAATTGCTCGGCGACTTGCCACAAGGCTCGGGGGGCCAAGTCGAGCATGAATTGTTCAGCGCCGTTGCGGACGTAGAAGCGGTGGCCGTTGCCGGCGAAATAGGGGTCGCCGCCGATTTCGGGCCGCTGCGCGTTTAGCTCGGCGCTTTCTTTCTCGGTGAGCGGGTCCCAAGTGGAAGGATCGTCCCGCTTCATGCGGGGCAGGTGGGTTGCAATTGCGTCCCACATTGCGTCTCTGGCACGGCGGCAGAGTTCGGGGTCGAGCACGGCGGGGAGTACGAGGAAGCCGTCGCGCTTGAACTGGGCTATCTGGCTCGCCGTTAGGAGCGGGACTTGCTTCACGTTTGGGGTGGTTGGCGTTGGTTGCATTGTTCTTTTCCTGTTAGACCGGCGGTAGGGGGTGAGGTGTAGGCGTTACAAAGGGTCTTTTAGGGAGCTTGGTCAAGTGCCGCCTTCCAGGAATGGTGAGGCGGCGTGAATGTCTAATCCAACCCTGCTGTCGGATCACTGCGACTGCACTTGGTCAAGGTTCGATGAGCTCCTCGGCTTTGCGGTAGCTGCGGAGATATTGGTCGAAGAGGTGATTCTTGAGTTCCGCTCCGAAGGCGCGATCGTCGGTGATGCGCTTGTACAGATCAAAGTTAGAATCGACGATCTCTTGGATCACTTGCTCGACTTTGTGGTCGAAGGTCAATCTCACGTTTTCGCGCGTATTTACCCGTGCTGCGGCATCGAGTGCGGCGTCGCTAGCGAGCCTTTCCATCATCTGGCTAAGGGTGACGCGATGTTCGGGACCGAGTTCGATGCCAAAGCGCTCGTTTAGCTCGGCTATGATCCGCGATAGCGTCTCCATTTCTTCCGGTACATGTCCGTGCGCGTCCTTTGTTCCGATGGGGTCGAGCGTCCCAGCCTTGCGCTCAAGATCGATCTTGCCGCTTCCCGTCTCCTGAACCCGATACGATTCCATATCAATGTTCTCCTGCACTTCGTGCGGTAATTCCTCTTGGTCGGCGGGTAAGAGTCGGCGCAAGTACCGTGCGAAGACGTAGAGCTTTTCCAGATCGACATCGGCAAAGGTCAATATCTGCGCGAGGAACGCATAAAGCCGCACATAGTCCGTGAGATTGCTGCGGAAATCCCGTTTCTCGTCCTCGTGTAGTTCTTGAAAACGCTCGACGACTGGATTGAGCACGACGTAGAGTTGATCCTGGGTGGCTGTGCCGTCGAAATAGACTTTGGCGAAGTCGTCCACGTCAGTTTGGGCATAAACGGGGAAGGTGCCGAGGCTGGTTTGGATTTCGTAGAGCAGATTGGGATCGGTCGCTTCCGACAACAGCGTCGTCTCGTAATAAGGCTCAAAGGCAGTCTTGATCTCATCGGACTCGTTGGCGAAGTCGAGGACCATAGTGCCTTGTTTATCGGCGTGGGTGCGGTTGAGCCGCGACAGCGTCTGTACTGCGTTCACGCCGCCGAGTTTTTTGTCCACATACATCGTGTGCAGCAGCGGCTGGTCGAACCCGGTCTGGAACTTGTTGGCGACGATCAGGAAGCGATAGTCCGGCCCCTCGAACGTCTTAGCGGTCTGCGCCTCTGAGATTCCGTTCATACCTATCTCAGTGTAGGATCGGCCGCCATCGTCAACGGTGCCCGAGAATGCAACTAGCGCCTTGAACGGATATCCCCGCTCGGCAAGGTACTCGTCCACTGATAGCTTGTAGCGCACTGCGTGCAGGCGCGAGCGGGTGACGATCATTGCTTTGGCCCTGCCGCTGATCTGGTTTTGCACCTGCCCGGCAAAGTGCTCGACCATGATGCGCACCTTCTCGCCGATGGCGTGTGGGTGCAACTCGACAAAGGATTTGAGCAGAAAAGCGGCCTTGCGCTTGTCGTAGCGCGGATCGTCTTCAACTGTCTTCCACAGCCGCCAATAGGCCGTGTAGGTGGTGTAGTTGCCCAAGACGTCGAGGATAAACCCCTCTTCGATTGCTTGGCGCATGCTGTAGAGGTGAAACGGTGCGAACGAGCCGTCGGGGCGCTTGATCCCGAAAAGTTCCAGCGTCTTGGGTCCGGCGAGGTGCGTCGTGACGTAGACCAGATTCGGATCGACGACGAAATGGGCCAGGCAGCGGCCATAGGCCAATAGGGGCTCGCGCGGGTCGCGGTCGGTTTTGTATTGGCGGATGGCGTCCTCGACGGTTTGGCCGCTGAGTGGGTTTTTGAGTTCAGCGGTGAAGATTGGGATGCCGTTGAGAAACAGCACCAGATCGAGGCTGTTTTCGTTCTTGGTGCTGTAGTGGACTTGGCGGACGACGGCGAAGAAGTTGGCCATGTATAACCGCCGCGTCTCCTCGTTGAGGCCGCTCGCCGGGCGGAAATAGGCGAGCCGGAACGTGCAGCCCATGTCCTTTACGCCTGTCCGCAGGACATTGAGTGCGCCACGGCGTTCAATGTCGGATGACAAGCGCTTGAGAAATCGCTCCTTGACCTGAGAGCCGTAGTGTTGGGACAGTTTCTGCCATTCCTTCGGCTGCGTGGCCAGCACAAAGTCTAGGACATCGTTGGGCAAGAGGCACAGGGTGCGGTCGTAGTCTTGATGTCGGCGTTTGAGATAACCGCCGGGCTGCATTCCGTCGTCACCGTAGGGTATCCGGTCCTCACTCGCAACAGGCGGAACGCCTCCTATCTCGTCCGGGCCGTGGCGGAGTAGAGCGGCCTCGATGGCGTCTTCAAAGGCGCGCTCGGATATCCTCTTGGAGTTCATAGATTAGCTCGTGCCGTCGTTGACATGCATAACGGCCTACTCTTGGCACTCGTTATGCCGCCCGGGACTCTACAATCAGTTCTCGGCCCAACGACCGTAGGGCTTTGTGAAGGCGGTTGGCGGCGGTGTGATGCCGCGGGTCAAGCATGCGGCGCACGACTTTCTCGTTGACGCCGAGGCGTCGAGCGACGCTGAGGCGCGAGAGGCCGCTTTCCCGAAACGCAAGGACGAACGCGGCTTTTGCAGCCATGTCGGGTGGGACGGCGATGTAGTGCTCGCCGGCGCATCTTCGGCTGGGCACCGGGACGGGCTCGCCGTCGTCAATGCGGCCGGCGACAGCTTCCTCCAGTGCGTCGCGTGCCTCCGCAAGAGCCGCCGACTTGTCGGCACCGGAAGTGAAACATTCTGGGAAGTCCCGGAACGAGACGATGATCTCTCCTGAAGAATCGGGCTGAAGCCGGGCCGGATAGCGGAACTGCATGACGATCTCCTTACTTTTTTGACCTTACCGAAAGTCACTGTGGTCAAGGCCAAGTTGACGAATCATAGCGGACAGAAGGCCCAGGGCAAGTTCCTTGCGGCGATCTTTAACGACGGTCTTCCGGGAGCCGTAATACAGGGTGGCGTGACTCCCTTTGCCGCGCTTAGTATCGATGCGAACAGAAACGTTGCGCTCTGCGCCGAGCTCAAAAACCCGGTTTACAAATTCTCTGCCTCTCACGTCCCCAAAATAGGACATTTATGTCCGAATATCAAAGCCCCGACGCGTGCGAATGAGTACTCCGGGTGCGCCACGCATCTGCCCGCATCCAGCGCAGAAGTGCTGGTTGCACTCTGAGGGTTCACGCGGCAGCCTCCCGCACGTCGATCTTGCCGGTCACTGCTGCTGAGATGAGGGCGGTGCGGAGTTCCTTGAGGCGGTCGATGGCTTCTTGGACTTTGGCGATGAGGGCGTCGATTTTGGCCGTTTCGCGGTCGAGGAAGGAGGCGATGGCGCGTTGTTCGGGGAGAGGTGGAACCGCGGTACGCTCTGCGTGTACATCGTTTCGATCCACGCATGGAACAACGGACTTGACGGCGTGCATCAAGAATTGGGGCGACATGTGAGTCAACATATACTGGAGAAAACGCGGTCTGTTTCCATGCAAATCGATACTGTAAAGAGCTGTGTTGTGAGGTCGGTCACCGATGTGTCCCTTTTTAATAAACAGTTGAGAATCAATAAGATGCATCGCGTTTGTGCAACGCGATATGCCACGACGATTCCACACACTCAATCGCCACCATCGTCAGCTTATGGTAATTCGGTCCCCTCGCCGAGAATGGCAAGATATTGATCATAGCCGAAAAGCCGGTTCCGCTTCTTGCCCGTCAGTTCGCGCACCACTCCGGTCCGTTCGAGTATCTGTATCCCGGCGGTAACTGCGGTGAACGAGAGTTCCGTGCGCTTGGCAAGGTCTTGGAGCGATGCAATCGGGTGCTCCTGCAAAGCCCGATGGACGCGCAGCGCCGACCCTGCCGCACGCCCTATCTGTTGTATCTTTGCTTGGTCTTCCTGAAACAGGGAGAGCAACCGCTGTGCAGTCGAGACGGCTCCCTCTGCGGTCTGCGTCACGCCGTCGAGAAAGAACGCAAGCCACGTCTCCCAGTCACCATTTTTCCGCACATCATTGAGGAGGTCGTAATAGCTCTCTCGGTGTTGTTTGAAGTAGAGGCTCAAATACAGCAGCGGCTCGCGCAGCACACCGTCGTGACATAACAGAAACGTGATCAGCAGGCGGCCAACCCGTCCGTTACCGTCGAGGAAGGGATGGATAGTCTCGAATTGGACATGGGCGAGTCCCGCCCGCAGGAGCGCGGGTAATCCGTAGGCCCCTGTATGAAGAAATCGCTCTAAATCCGACATGCACTCTGCAACGGCGTGTGCCGGCGCGGGCACAAAGCGTGCCGTTCCGGGCCGACTGCCGCCAATCCAGTTTTGTGAGCGCCGGAATTCACCTAGGGTTTTGTCGCTGCCACGGCCCCGTGCGAGCAACTCGGCATGGATCTCGCGGATGAGTCGATTGCAGAGCGGGAACCCCTCGCGTATCCGGCTCAATCCATGTTCCAGTGCCGCCACGTAATTCGAGACCTCGACGACATCATCGAGGGGGGTACCTGGCATCTCCTCTAGTTCGAACAATAGAAGATCTGACAGAGAAGACTGAGTGCCCTCAATCTGGGAGGATAGAACGGCCTCCTTGCGGACATAGGTATAAAGGAAAAGGTGCGTATCGGGCAGTAACACGGAGAGACTGTCCAACCGGCCTAGCGCCAGTAATGCCTTTTCCAGTGGCCCTTGCAGAGCTACCAGATCCAGTACAGGCGTGGGCGGAAGCGGCGCAGGTACGAAAGCCCGCACTGTCTCATCGCCAACGATCGTGGTCTCGTATCGGCCAGTTTCGCCGCGTTTCACGGAGAGATTTCCTTATTAAGCATAACGTAATAAGCCGTATTGTTATTAGTATTTAACGCTAAAGTATTAATAAGACCTGTCGAATACAAGGAATGAGCGTCAGTAATGGTGCAGGCTATCTATGTTCCCTTAGCTGAGGCTCAAACGCCACCAGCGTCGGTGAGCAAGTCGACGACAGCCGCGAGCCGATCCTTGTCTTTGATCTTTGAGCGCAACGCAGTCGCCAGCGGCGTCGCGCCCTTGTCGTCTTTGGCGTTTACCTCGGCCCCTCGGTCGAGCAGTAGGGCGACGATTTGGTCGAATCCCGCTTTGGCGGCGCAGTGCAATGCCGTCTGGCCCTTGTAGTTTCTGACATTGACGTCGGCCCCGGCGTCGAGCAGGGCGCGCACGCGCTGGACACTGCCGCCTCGGTCGCCGCGCGACTGGAAGACGAGGGGCGGCCAGCCTCCTTCGGCGTGGTCCACATCTACGGCGACGCCGCGAGCGGTCAACAATTCGATGATTTTGGTGTTGACGATGCCGGAACGAGGGGCCTCGGCGTGAGTCGGATCGGCCCCGGCGTCGAGCAGGGCCTTGAGGATGTCGGCGCGGTCCCGCCACACGGCAAAGCGAATCAGTCCGCCGCTGTACGGCTGAGGATCGGCACCCCGCGCCAACAGCATCGCGACGATGGCGAGGTGCCCGGCGCTGACGGCGTAGTGCAAGACTGTCATGCGCTGGCTGGAATCGTGCTGAGCTTTCTCGGCCGTTGCCAGCTCCGGTTCGCGGTCGAGGTAGTCGGCAACTGCATCGCTTTCGCCGAGGAAGGCAGCGGTGTAGATGTCGGTTGCTGCACCGCGTGTTAGCAGGTGGTCGGCGACCGCGTGGTGGCGCTTGTAGCGCGCGGCGCAGTAGGGGGAGATTTCGACTAGCAGCGGCGTGAAGTGACAGCCGCAGGCGTGGATGTCAGCGCCTTGATCGAGCAGGTAATCGACCATGGCGAGCCGTCCCCGGTACGCAGCTTCCCACAACATGGTGCGGCCGTGCGAGCCGACGCGGGTGATCCACGCTGGCTTCTGCGCCAATACGGCTTGGACCGTTTGGAGGTCGCCGCGCCCGGCGGCAGCGACCGCGACCTTGAGAAAATCACTGATTTTTCCCGGTAGGATCGACATTGTCACCTGACCTTGTGGGCTATACCTGAGTACATGACAGTAGAAGCGGTATGAGATGCTTCGCTTCGCTCAGCATGACAGCGTGGGGCGTCAGTACCAGTCATGCTGAGCGGAGCAAAGCGGAGTCGAAGCATCTTATACCTAGATGCCCATGCGTAACGTCCATTGGATTACTGTCGTGTATTAAGGACTGTAGTAGTTCCAAGTCATCTTACTGCGGCGGTAGTGGTCTTGCGACCACAGGCGGGGATGGTCAGAACCTGGATTCTCGGATTCGTTGAAGTAGATGTGGAGCTGGTTGCCGTGCAAGACGATCAGCTCTTCGCGCCAATCTCCGGCCACATCGGCGACGTAGAGCCGGTCGGCTTTTTCCTCGAAGCGGTGGAGGAAGTGTCCGCTAAGGGGATCGAAGATGCCAATATCGCCGGAGGTATGGCGCTCTTTGGCTGCGGCCAGTTGTTTGCGGTCGCCCGTCCAATCGATTTTGTGGATGACCTCGACGCCTCTTACGGTCCAGCCCTCGGGCGCTACATCGTCCATCTGGTAATCCGCGATCTTCTCGCCCTGTGTGTCAAAAATGAAAGGCTTCTGATGCTCGTTATAGCGGCTCCGACACCATATCTCTAGGCCCGGCCGCTCTAGGTCGAACTCGCCGACTGCTGCATTCTGGGGTTCTTGATGGCGGAAGTGCGTTTCCCAGAAGAGTTGTTCGTGGTTGTAGAGGAAGATGCGATTGCCGCCTCCTTCTTCTAGGGCGACGATTTCTAAGCCCGGTACATTGGGTAGCACATCGTAGATGAAGATCGAGTCGATGTGACCGCGCAGGGGAATTTGCAGTAGAATTTCGCCATCGGGAGAGACGACCGTAGCGCCGATCACTTCGTCTTGTCCGTCTCTATTCAGATCGGCCAGCCGCGCACCGTTGTGGGCGCAGGAGACGAAATCGTCGCGTTGCCACAGGGGGACAAAATGGCCGCGACGGAGATCGTCTAGCGCATAGGCTGCTAGGAAGCGACCCATGCGGTAGCCTTCGGCATTGGTGGTTTGGAGGAGTAGATCTCGATCGCCCGCGCCACGGAAATTGGCGACGACCAAATGCTCCCAGCGTTGGGTGCCTTTGGGGATGGGTGGCTTTGCGGTCCACTGCTCGCGCCCCGTAGTGCCATCGACTACGTGGAGCGTGCCATCTTGGGTAAGGAATAGGACTTCGACCTGTTTATCGCCATCGATGTCTGCAGCTTGAACGCCTGGACCGTGATGGCCGGGTAAGCCGATGCGCTCTGAGGAGCCGCCTATCCAGAGGTCGGTTTCGAGTGTCCAGAGTTTGCGGCCATCATGGGCATGAGCTGTGATATAATTGGGAACCGTGACCAAGTAATCCATGCGTCCATCGCCATTTAGATCGGCGACAATGAGGCCGCCGGCAGAATCCGTAGGGCCGGGAATGTCCAATTGGATGACGAATGGATTTACGGGGTATGCAGGCCAAGGCGACCGCATGTTTCCGGTGGTGGAACAACTGGCTAGAATTAACAGCGTTAGAATAAATTGCAATGCTTAAATCCCGTTCGATTGAGCGCAGGCCACGGCGACAATGGCAGTGGGCGCTCGCCAAAACGCAGACCAACTCTCGCCTCTATCCTCACTGCGATAGAGCTGATCCTCGACAGCGGCCCAAGCAATCCCCTCGGCGTCAAAGGCGATGTGGAAGGTGTCGATATTGCCCTTGGCCTCGGGGAAGCCGGCAAGCGCCTGGGTCCAAGTGCGGCCCGCGTCGTGCGAAAAGTAGAGCTTGCCCTGCACATCTCTGCCATGACCAGGGCCTTTGCTGACGCTGGCCAGCAGGCAGTCGGGATCGCGCGGGTGGACGGCCACGGCGCGACCATAGCGGCTTGCCAAGCCTTCCTTCCGATGCTCCCAAGAGCGGCCGTAGTCGTCGCTGACAAAGACCGCGTCTGCGGTGTTGGCATACAAGCGTCCTTCCATAGGGGCGGTAGCTACCTGATGCACATCGGCGTGCAAGTCCGGTGTTACCGGCTCCCAAGTCTCGCCGCGGTCGGGCGAGCGCATGATGCTGCCGACGTGGATATCGGCAAAAACCCAGTCGCCACTGCGCGCCAAGCTGCGCACGGCCGGTGGCCCGCCCCAAGGCGTGTACCAGCTCTGACGGCATTCCAAAGCGTCAAAGGATTCTATCCGTTGCGCTGGCTCGTCGCCGTCGAGACTGTACACGTGGGGTGGCTCGGTGCCCAGCAGCACTTGCAGCGGCTCTTCGGACAGCAGGGCGATGCACTCCACTGGATCGCCGATGCCAGTGGCCTGCGGTTGAGCTTGGCCATTGGCCAAGATGACCACTTGGCCGTCGGCTAGGCCAATGGCGGAACAACGGACGCCTTCGTCTAGGCAGCGGATGCCGTCGATGGCGAAGCGTTGCGTGGGCGTGCCATTCTCCAAGGTGAAGACTTCGTTGCTGGTGGCTATGAGCATGGTCGTCCTCCCGACGTTGGTTTTACAAAAGCCAAACCCGCCGACGCATGGCATGGCGCGCATGGTGCCGGCGGGTTTTTGTGGCAGCCTGTTAGGCCGTATAAAACTACCTCACGGCTGTTCGCGCAAGTCCTCGGTAGCCAGGGGTATTTTTTCAATGCCGACGCGCTTGGCCACCTCAAAGAGATCCAATAGGTACT
>JAPPEF010000188.1 GCA_028875335.1 Gemmatimonadota bacterium | reverse complement strand
GGCCAGACGTACGTGGAATAGCCGTTGTTCTGCTCAAAGCGCTTAAACAGCGGAATGTCGGCCGTCATAAACTGCCGCCCGGCAAAGTCAACCTGTCCGGTCGAGGCTTTAGCCGCCATAATCTCGGGGCTATCGACCCGCTGTACCTCCAGGTAGTCGATATAGGGCAACTGGTTGCCTTCAGGATCCACCTTGAAATAGTAGGGGTTGCGACGCAATAGGGCGCGCGTCGAGGTCCGGCTGACCAGTACGTATGCCGTCAGCACGGGGCGGTTAAAGTGAATCAGATCGGTCGTGCTATTGACCGCTCCGAAATAGGTAAGCCAGTCCTGCAAACCTAGCTCTTCGGCCTCGCGCTCCAACTGCGCGGGATCGGTAAACGCCGGGTGGTAGCGGCGCATAAAGTGCGCCGGCATCACCAAGCGCGAACTGTTGTGGGCGAGATGGTTGACAAACAGCGGCATCGGCTGGGGAAAGTGATAACTAAAACTATGCGCGTCGTGTTTTTCGATTCGCGCGCCCTTGAATCGAGGCTCCACCACCGGCGTGATCTTCTCGTTCATCAGCACGTGATTGAACCAGAATGCGTAATCGTCAGCCGTTACGGGATGGCCGTCGGACCACTTGTGGCCGGGGCGCAGAGTAATCCGCAAGGTCCGCGCGCCGTTAAGGTATTCGGCCTTGGCCGCAAAATTCGGCAGATTCAACCGCATTTGCGGCCCCGGACGCAGCACCCCCTCGGGCACGTTAATCAGGCTTTCACCCGCGAAAAACAGCCGGGCTGTGCCTCCGTAGCGACCAATCTCGCCGAAAGGTTGGACCACCACAGGGTCATCGGGCAGGCGCTCGGCGACCGGCGGCAATTCACCGGCGGCCACCAATTCATCGAGTTCGGGCGACTGGTGGAAGGTCTGCAATCCCACCATCGCAGCCGTGGCCGGCGGCCGGAACCAAGCCTCCGGCCACGCGCTCTGCGGGATGTCGCCCGTCGTCGACGCTTCAGCCGCAATCGGACGCTCTGCTTCGACCGGCGTACAGCCCAACCACGCAACTGTGCCTATACTCCAGACCATCCTGCTCCATCCAATCACCTGCATGACCTCTTTCCTTTTGCCCATCTTCTTGACGAGTTGGGCAAAGTTTAATAATCTGTACCCCACCAACACAAAGCGTCCCCCTTGCGCAACTAATTGTGCCGCTAGGAAAAACCACTATGACCGCACAGCCCCAATTACAGCAAGAGCAAGCTCCACAAGAGCAAGCTCCACCCCCCCAGCCCCAATGCGCGGCTGCCCGCCTGATCCACGCCGCCCTCGCTGATGTCCCCATCCCCTGCCAGTTCACCTTTACCCAAGGCGAGACTTTGCGCTTAGGACCGGCGGGCGAACCGGCCTTTAGCGTCGTCTTCCACTCCGACGAAGTGCTCAGCAAAAGACTCGACGAGTACGCCATCGGTCGCGCTTACGTCGAGGGCGAGATCGAAATCGAGGGCGATGTGCACGCCTTCATAGACCTGCGTCAGTACGCTAAGGGCAATGTCAGCCCCGGTTTCCTGCTGCGGGCCTATCTCCAACTCCTCTGGAGCAACCGCGTCCGCCTCAACCGCTCTGCCATCGCGCACCACTATAACTTCGGCGACGATTTCTACTTGGCGTTCGTCGATCGCGAGTACCACCTGTACTCGCACTGCCTCTTCCACGACGACGACGAGACGCTGGAACAAGCTGCCGAGCACAAATTTGCCACTATGGCTCAAGCCCTGCACCTAAAAGCAGGGGACCGCCTGCTCGACATCGGTGCGGGCTGGGGAGCAGTTACCCGCTACGCCGGCCCGCGCGGCATCCACTCCACGGCCCTGACCATTGCCGAGGACTCGCACCGGCTGCACCAAGAACTCATCGCCGAACAAGGGCTGACGAACTGCCAAATCCTCCTTGAAGATTTCCTCGAGCACGATCCGCCCGAGCCGTACGACGCCATCGTCATCTTCGGCGTCATTGAGCACATCCCCCACTACCGCGACTTTGCCGCGCAAGTGTGGAAATGCCTCAAGCCCGGGGGCCGCATTTACCTAGACGCTTCGGCCACGCTTGAGAAGTACAAGGTGAGCAATTTCGTGCGTCGCTACATCTATCCCGGCACCCATACATACCTGTGCCTACCCGACCTGCTGCAAGAATTCCTCATGCACGGCTTCAAGGTGGAAGAAGTGGTAGATGAAACTCACGAGTACGCCCTGACGCTGAGGCACTGGGCCTCTCGCTTTGAGGCCAACCGCCAGACCGTGGTTGAGCGCTGGGGCGAAGAGGTTTTCCGCGCCTTCCGCCTGTATTTGTGGGGCGGGGCCCACGCCATGCACAATCACCACCTCCAAGCCTACCACGTGGTGGCCCAACGCACCGAGAACCCCGGCATCCGGCCAAACTTTTTCAAGCGCCTGCTCTACTTCATCCGCAGTCTCAAATAGGCGGTTCCCCACGTCCCGCACCACCTCTCTACCCGCTTTCTCTCTGCGCGCCGTCCTCACAGGTTTGCTCCTCGTGGGGGCGATCAGCGTACTGAGTCCTTGGGGCATCCTCATCGTCAAGGGATCGCAGATCACCAGCAATGCCATCCCTCTAATCGCCGTCCTTTTCCTTTTTCTGCTGACAGCCGTGGGCCTGCCCCTGCTCAAGATGCTGGGCCGCGTGTGGGCCTTTTCCCGCGCCGAACTCATCGCCGTGTACGCCATGATGCTAGTCGGCGCAGTCGTGGTTACCACCGGCTTCACCGGCAGCTTCCTGTCGGTCATCACCGGGGCCGCGTACTACGCCACGCCGGAAAATGCTTGGCAGGAACTCTTCGTCGAATACATTCACCCTTGGCTGACCCCCACCGATACCGAGGCCGTGCGCCTGTTCTACGAGGGACTGCCCCAAGGCAGCGCCATACCGTGGGCCGCTTGGAGCCGCCCACTATTCGCCTGGATATGCTTTATCTTCGCCTTCTACTGGGTCCTCTTTTGCCTCGGCGTGTTGCTCAGAGGCCAGTGGATCGCCAACGAGCGGCTCGTCTTTCCCCTCACCCGCCTGCCCCTCGCCATGCTCGAAGACGCGGACTCCGCGCCCCTCTTCGGCGGCCTGTTTAAAAACCGCCTGCTATGGCTGGGCTTTGCCCTGCCGCTCCTGATCCACTCGTGGAACTCGCTCAACTACTACCACAACGCCTTCCAGCCCATCGCCCTCAACGGCAGCCTGTCCCTGCTGCAAGGCAGCGTCGGCCTGCCTTGGCGGATCAACCTGCCGATCTTGGGCTTGGCCTACCTGATGGCGCTCAGCGTCTCCTTCAGCATCTGGTTTTTCTTTTTGTTCTACACCTTAGAAAAAGTTGTCTTCGCCCGCATCGGCCTCGTAATCGGCGGGGGCGATATATGGACCTCGGGCGGCGGCTCGGTCCCCGTCTCCCAGCAGCAGGCCGGCGGTCTCTTGGTGCTGGCCCTCTTCGTGGTGTGGACCGCCCGCAGCCATCTGCGCCGCCTGTGGAGCCAAGCGCTAAAAGGCGAGCCAGCCCCCGGCGAACTCATGGCCCCGCGCACGGCCTTTGGCGGCCTCGCCGTCGGCGTGACGTTCATGGTCGCTTGGCTGACGCTCACTGGCCTCTCCCTGTACGCGGCAGTGCTGCTGGTAGTAGGGGCACTCATCGTCTTTATCGGTCTGTCGCGCATCGTCTGCGAGGCCGGTATCCCCGGCTGCCAGACGCCGATGGCCCCACAGGCCTTCATTACCCGGGGCATTGGCCCCGAGACCCTCGGCCTTGGCAACATGACCGGCTTGGGTCTGAGCACGGTGTGGATGGGCGAGACCGCGGCCAACATGATGAACGCCGTCATGCACAGCCTCAAGCTCACCTCCGGCGACTCGCCTGCGCCGCGCTGGCTGCCTTGGGCTTTGTTTGCCGCCATCGCCGTGGGGCTTTTTGGCTCGATCTGGTTTACCATGACCCTAGCCTATACCTATGGCGGTATCAACCTACACGGCTGGTACTTTAGCGGCGCACCGCGCTGGCCCTTCACCTATATGGCCTCGGTATACAACGCGCCCGAGCCGTCGTTTGTCCCGCGCCTCGCCTTCACCGCCAGCGGGAGTTCTGTCATGGCGGCCCTGCTCTTTTTGCGCCACCGCTTTACGTGGTGGCCACTGCATCCTTTGGGTTTTCCCATCGCCTCCACCTTCACCATTGTTTACTATGGCTGGCTGTCCATCTTTTTGGCCTGGCTACTCAAGGCGACCATCCTGCGCTACGGCGGGGTGCGCACCTACCGCACCTTGATGCCGTTTTTTTTGGGCCTGATTCTCGGCGACTTCACCACGGCCTGCCTGTGGCTCTTCATCGACGGGGCCTACGGCG
>JAPPEF010000017.1 GCA_028875335.1 Gemmatimonadota bacterium | reverse complement strand
TGCTGGCCTTGCGGAATTGCCACAGCCAAGCCACAAGGTCGAGATCCCAGCGCCATTTGATGTAGAAGGGGCTGTCCGGGTCGAACATCCAGCGCAAGCCTTGGGCGATGACCCCCGGCTCGGCCAGCGGTACGCTGTGGCTGGGCACAATCAGCCCGGCGTTTCCATACGAACTCCCCGCGCAGACCACATCCTTTTCGACCACAGTAACCTCGCGGCCCTGTTCCTGGAGAAAGTGCGCCGCACAGATACCGACGACTCCGCCGCCGATGACCAGCACATCTACCTGTTGCGTCATAGCCAAGCCTCGCGTTTGTCCGACCGGTTGTTTGTGTTTCACTCTGCGTATTCAGGGACATTATACGCCGAAAATCTGCGTTGAGCCACCAACAGAAAGGAACTATCGTCGGCGCAGCCCCTAAAGGCCAGTTGGTACAAAAATTGGATGCCGTCCTCCAAGCCTCGTAGCTGATGGATCAATCACTAGTAGCGACCGCCGTTTTCCATTTTGTCATCTCTTCCTTGATAAAGTAGCTCACGAGATCGTTGTACATCTTCTCAATCGCGTCTGGACTGAGGCCTTCCGCCGCCGCCCAGAGTCTTCGTTGCTCTAGCATGGATTTTAGTCGTTCTGGAGCCTTCACACTCTCCGCACTCGTTTTGAATTGTGCTGCTGCTTGCACGTATTGAAACCGTTGACCTAGCAGCGCAATAACCTCTTTATCGATTCGATCAATCTCCGCACGTATATCTCCCATATCCGCACATTTATCTGGCGTTTTCATTCATGCCACTCCTCGCGTTTGTCCGGCACCTTGACGCCGGTTGTGTTTCGCTCTACGTATTCAGAGGGACATTATACTCCGAAAACCTGCGTTGAGCTACCAGCAGAAAGGAACTATTCATGCTAGATCGCGCCGTGCGCATCGGAATGATCGGCTGCGGCACCCAAGCCAACGTCCACTTTGCCAGCATCAAAGCACTAGGCGCGGACCAAGCGACGGTTGCTGCCGTCTGCGACCTCGACGACGAGCGCCTCGCCGCGGCCTGCCAGCTCTGGCCTGCAGCCCGCGCGGTCAAAGACTACCGGGACATGCTCGCCCCCGGCGACCTCGACTTAGTCATCGTCGCCACCATGCCCAACACGCACGAAGCCATATCCTTGGCCAGCCTCGACGCCGGAGCCTACGTGCTGTGCGAAAAACCCTTTATGATGAATGCTGCCCAAGCCGAAGCCGTCCTCGCCAAAGCCGAGGAAACCGGACTGCAAGTCCAGCTCGGCACCAACATGCGCTATATGCCGAGTTCGCGGTATTTGCACGACCTAGTCCAAGGCGGCACCATCGGCGAGCCCGTGTTCGCCAAGGCGTGGGGCTGCCACGACGACCCTCCTGTCTGGGGGCCGCACTACCACCTAGCCACTTCCGGCGGCGGGGTCCTCGCCTCGACCCTAGTCCATACGCTCGACCTAGCAATGTGGGTCGGTGGCTCGCCCAATCCGCTCACCGTCAGCGCAGCGACCCGCCGCCTCTTCCCCGGCAAACGCGGACCCAAGGTCGATGCCGCTATCCACGCGCGCTACGATGTCGAAGACCTCATCAGCGGCTTGGTGCGCTTTGACAACGGCACCTTTTATTCCTTGGAGGGCAACTGGTGCAGCGAGAAGACTGACTTCCACAGCTTTGAGCTGACCACTACCCGAGCCACGGTGACCGGCGAACCCTTTGCGGTCAAGGTAGATGTCGAAGGCGAGATTGTCGATCAGACGCCCCAACTCGACGGCGACGACTGGTCCCAAAGCGTCCATAACCAAGACGCCACCATCATCGCCCAACTCCGCGCCGGCGAGCCTTGGGACATGCAGGACGCCCGCCAGCTACTCAACCTGCAAAAGGTCGTCGACGCCTGTTACGAATCGGCGCGTACGGACCGAGAGGTCGTATTATAATGTACACGGCCACAACAAGTTGACACGAATTATCTATAAGGAAATCCCATGACCCAGCCCAACGCTTGGACACCCGCCGAAGCCCACAGCACGGCCGCCCTGCTGCACAGCCTACCCCACCCCCTCACCGCCTTGGCCGGCGGAGACGTCCCCGCCGTAGTCCTGCGGAGAGCTTACCCGCCCGACCACTGCCTCGGCTTGATGCGCCGCTTTGAGGAGCGGGGCTATTTCGATCCGGCCACCGTGGGCCAGGCTTCCCAACTCAGCGGCGGCCCCTATCTCGACTTGGGCACCAGCCTCGGACGGCTCGGATCCGACCCAGACGCCTTCTTCTCCCATGCCGCCCGCACCCACGAGTTGTTCGCCACGCTCTTCGAGGGATTTACAGACCCAGTGCGCACGATGTACGCGGCCCTATCCGACCTCGCCGAGGGCAAAGTCGTTCAAACCGCGCGCGAACCGGACGGACGGCTCTACGGGCCAGCCATCTTCCGCATGTATCACGCCGCCGAAGGCCACAGGCCCCACTACGACTCCGTGGCCAAGCGCTCCCGGCCCGGCTACGAATACGCAGTCGCCGACTTCCAACGCCAATTCGCCGGGGTGCTGTGCTTGCAGACCGGCGATGAAGCAAGCGCCGACGAACCCTTTATCTACCGGTGCTGGGGCACCCAGCCCCACATCGAGGAAGTCCTGCGCGAAGATCGATTCGCCGAGTACGCGGCCGAGCACTCCATCCCCCGCGTCCAAGTTCGGTTGACGCCGGGCGATCTCTACTTCTTCTGCACCGAAAACATCCACGAAGTAGAGCGCCTAACACGCCAGCGGCGGCGCGTCGTGCTAGCCTTCTTCTTCGCTATGTCAGAAGACAAACCGGAGATTTTCGTCTGGTCCTAAGGCGTCTTCAGCCTCCTAATCCCCCGCCTTCTCCACAGCCGCTTGATAATACTCCCGGAGCAAGTCGTCGAGGGCCGAGGAGGTTTGGTTGTAGTTGGTCCATCCGTAAGGTGTGTTGTCAAAGCGCACATCGCCCACGAGGGAATCAGCTCCCCGCGACAGGAGAAAGCGAGCCATTTCGAGCTGGTCGGCGACGACAGTTTTGTGCAAGGGCGTACTACCGCGGTCGTAGGAGCGGAATGCGCCGGCAAAACCGTTGATGTCGGCCCCGCGATCCAGTAAGAAGGCCGCCGCTTCCAACGCGCCACTGTACGCGGCAAAGTTGAGCGCCTCGACGAGGATTTGCTCGTCGGTGAGAAGGGTGTCCGGGTCGGGATGATACAAATGGCCGATCCCCTGTTTCAGCTTGCCTCCGGCGTTGAAAAACTCGGCCATCAGATCGACGCGATTGGCTCCGGCGGCAAAGCGCAAATCGACCGTGGCCCCGGCCTCAATCAGCAGACGCGCCAATTCGGGATTTTCGGCGATTAGAGCCTTCCACACTATTCGGCCGCGATTGCGATCCAAATCAGCCCCTCGATCAACCAAGAGGCTGACCAACTCGGCCTTAGTACCAGCCCAATCGAGCTGGGCACTTTGGGCCACCAGTTCCAGCACCGTAACTAAATCGTACGTAGCGGCGTTGGGATCGGCCCCAGCGGCGAGTAAGACAGCGGCCAGTTCAACGGCGTTTATAGGCAGCGGTACTCGCTGCGGCTCGCCGGCCACGTGGTGTAAGAGAGTGGCCCCGCGGAAGTAGGGGTATTCGTAATACTCGTCGAAATAGCCCTGCGCCGCCGTTAGTTCGGGATGTTCGGCGAGTAGGTTCCTGAGCATCTCTGCGTCGCCAGCGTCGATGGCTTGGACGGCCCGGTAAAAGTCTGGATGCCCGGCGTCGCCGCGGTCGCGGCCTTGCGGCGGCAAGGATTCGCCCGCGCGTGGAATGGCCAGTGCCACCAGCTCGGGTGGACGTTCGGGATCGCCAAAATCATTGCCTACCGGGACGATCACGTACTGGCGTCCATCTGCCACATAGCTCATCGGCGCTCCATAGGCATTGCTGGGCAACTCGACGCGACCGATTTCCCGGCCCGACGCCAGATCATAGGCGCGTAGGTAAGCGTCGCGATCGACGAAGTAGTCCATACCAGCGTCGCTCAGATCGTGCGGGTCTTGCGAGGCCGCCAGCAGCAACCGGGGGGTGGTCAGCACGAAGGTGCGGTTGTCCCAGCCCATATCCGGCAGGTCGAGGCGCTTGAGGGCTGGGTGGTCCACCGGCCCCTTGCCCACCGTCGTCCGCCACAGGTGCTCGCCGGTATTGAGGTCAATGGCGGTGATGCTGCCATAAGGAGGCTTGACCAGCGGCAGACCCCGAGGGCCGAGGACGTGCTGGTTGTTGCTAGCAGAAAACTCCGAATGAGCCCCCGGGTCATCTACCCGATGCAACTGCACGGTAGTGATGGCCATGTGCGACGGCACGTAGAGCACACCCGTACTCGGGTCTGCTGCGCCGCCAGCCCAGTCGGCACCGCCCCATTGCCCAGGCACCACCAAAACCCCCT
>JAPPEF010000287.1 GCA_028875335.1 Gemmatimonadota bacterium | reverse complement strand
CGACCGAGATGTTTTCGTCGCGGATTGTCTCTAGCATGTTCACCACCGCCACATTCGCCCCACCGTGCAGCGGCCCCCACAGGGCGGAGACGCCCGCCGCCACCGAGGCGAAGAGATTGGCCTCGCTGCTGCCGACCATCCGCACCGTGGAGGTGCTGCAATTCTGCTCGTGGTCGGCATGAAGGAGGAAAATCAAATCCAGCGCGTCGACCAGCACTTGGTCCGCCTCAAACTCGTTGTACGGCTGGCTAAACATCATGTGCAGAAAATTCTCCGCGTACCTCTTCCTAGGGTGCGGGTACTCGATGTGGTGGCCCAACTGCTGGCGGTAGGAATAGGCGGCAATGGTGCGGACCTTGGACATGATGCGCGCAGACGCTTCAATGAAGGTCTCCTCGTCTTGAATCTCCAACAGCTCGGGATAGTAGCAACTCAAGGCGTTGAGTACGGAGGACAACACGGCCATCGGCGGCGAATTGGGCGGAAAGAGGCTGAAGTGTTGCTTTAGCTCCTCGCGCAGCATCTGGTGCTTGGTCAGCAACGCGCTGAACTCGTCTAGCTGCGCGGCGTTGGGCAACTCGCCCCAGATCAGCAAATGGGCGACCTCGATGAAACGGCTGTATTCGGCCAAGTCCTCGATCGCGTAGCCCCGATAGCGCAGGATACCCGCATCGCCGTCGATAAAGGTGATATCGCTCTGGCAAGATCCCGTATTGCCGTAGCCAGGGTCTAGGGCGATATACCCGGTATCAGCGCGCAATTTGGCAATGTCGAGCGCCTTTTCGCCCTCGCTGCCGACGACGACGGGTAGCTCGACGCTCTGGTCCCCTGCCTGCAAGCGGGCAGTTTCCGCCATGTTTCGTTCTCCTGTAACTCGGTCGCTAGGTGCGCTGAATTGCGCCTAGGCGCGATGGATATGCTGTTTTTATCAGATAGTAGGCCCTAAAATTTGCACTGTCAATTGTCGCCGATGCGTACTGGCAAGTGCTTGATACCCGTGAATTGAATGGCGACGAGTAGCTAGCTATTGGTGCGGAATCACCGGTAACAGGACGTGAGACGGATGCGCTCTGGAGTGTTGCACCGTCTGTTGGGCGCTGCGCATTTCAGTGTCTGTGCCGAGGTCGTTGCCGGTATTGTGGTTTCTGTCAAAGCGCGGGAAATTGGATGAGGACACTTCGACCCTGATCCTGTGCCCCTTCTTGAAGACATTGCCGGTGACGGCGAGATCAATCTCGTACTGGTACGTTTGATCGGGCTGGAGCAACTTGGGCGCGGCAAAGCTCTCGCGGTAGCGCGCCCGGACGATGCCATCGCAGAGATTCTTGGCGTACCCGCTCGTTGACACGTCCACTAACTTGGCGGTCCAGTCGGTATCCAGCCCGTCGGTAGCCGCGTATAGAGCGACCTTGATCGGCCCCGTCACCTCGAGGTCAGCTTCCAAAGGCTCGCTGGTGTAACAGAGCACGTCGGACCTCATTTCCACATCGCGCTGGTCGTACGGCCCCCAAGGCACAATGTGGGGCGAGCAACAGTTGTTGCCGCCCACAGTCTGCACGGGGAAATCGGGATCGTACACAAAGTGATCCGCCGGCTCGTCGTCCGGCTCAACCGGCGAAAGGCAGCCGTCGCCCAATAGCGTGTTGGCGTTGCCAGACGAGTGCAGATACCACTTTTGCCAGTCGGTCCTAGCCAGCGGCCATTCGCTCTCGTCTCTCCATTCATTGACACCCATTATGAAGAGCCGCAGCGGAGCTTCGCCGACAATGCCGTTGTCAATGCCCTTCAGCCAATAATCAAACCAACGCAACTCCAGATCCTCCAAGTCGTATAGCGAGTTCGCGCCGAAGTCGATGTCGCCAGTCTTGGTAGAAGCACTGAGCGCGTGCGGCCAAGGACCGACGATGAGCTGACTTTGCCTAGCTTCGGGCGTCCGCCCGTGCAGCCTCAGGCCGTTGAAGTTGATAAAGGTATTGTGGGAATAGAGATCGTACCAGCCTCCCATTATCAGCGCGGGGGCTGCGATTTCGTCCCACTTGTTTTCGACGTTGACCGAGTCCCAGTAGGAGTCGTATTCGGTGTGCGTCACCCAATCCCGCCAAAACTGTAGCGCTCGGCCCGCCTGTTGATCCATGTCGATGAGTGGGGTCGAGCGAAAGGCCTCCGTCCAGTTGTGGTACTCGATGCTCTGAGCGGTGCGGCCATTGGTCCGCATCCCCCACGTGAGGGCGACGTTGAGTTGGAACGCCCCGCCGGGGTGAATGAGGCCCGAGTACAGATCGCCGCACATGACTCTTGGTGCTATGCACGTCAGATACTGACTGCGGTGCGGCGCGCTCTGCCACTGCACCCATCCGAGGTACGAGCCTCCGGCCATGCCGATCTTGCCGTCGCTCCACTCCTGCTGGCCAATCCATTCCTGCGTATCAAAACCGTCCTCGCCGTGGCCGAACAGCGCGTAGTGCACGCCATCGGAATCCCAGCGTCCCCGCACATCTTGGATGACGCAGGCATAGCCGTTGTTGGCCAGCCGCATGGCCTTCTCGATCAGGAGCGACGTGTTGTTGTCGTACGGCGTGCGCATCAACACGGTCGGAAACTTACCTGATGCCTTCGGCAGATAGATGTCGGAAGAGAGATCAACACCGTCCCGCATAGGCGTTCGGATGTTCAACCTCATATCGACTGCGTAGTTTGGCTGCATAGTTAGCCCCGGTGGGTTGAGGAGTAGCCGCGCCCTACTGGTTGCGAATCGCCTCGATTTTAGCGTCGCGCTCGGCAAAAAGCTCATTGCGAACTTTGCTCATTTGCTCCTGCACTTGGCGGCGTGCTTCGACGAGGGCCTGCGGATCTGCACCCGTGGCCTGTTCTAACTGGCCCGTAAACGCAATCTCTTGCTCGGCCCACTTGGCCTCGTACTGCTTGCGCACTTGGTCTATGGCTTCTTTCTGCTCGTCTGTCAGCCTGATCCCCTCTGCGCCTCCAACTGCCTCGTTGGCCTTTTCCATGGCCAGTTCAAGTGCCGATTTCATGGCAAACTCTCCTAGGTTGACATCGCCTGACAACGGCCTTAACATCGCAAAAAAGATAGAGGCTGGCCGCAATCGCGACAAATTGCGTCGTCCGCCCTCTATTATCCAACTCACCACGCCAAAAGGAACCCCATGTCCAAACAGTGGAAGGTCTATCTATCCGGCGAGATTCACAGCGACTGGCGCGAGCGCATCGTCCAAGCAGCCAGCGACCTGCCAGTCGAGTTCACCGCTCCGGTCACCGATCACGCGGCTAGCGACAACTGCGGCGTCGATATTCTCGGGCCGGAAGAAAGCAGCTTTTGGAAAGATCACAAAGGCGCGCAACTCAACGCCATCCGCACCCGCACCCTAATCCGCGACGCCGACGCAGTGGTAGTGCGCTTTGGCGATCAGTACCGCCAGTGGAACGCGGCTTTTGACGCGGGGTTTGCCGCCGCCTGCAACAAGCCGCTGATCGTCCTCCACCCACCCGAGTTGCAACACGCGCTCAAGGAGGTGGATGCGGCCGCGCTCGCCGTGGCCAGTGAGCCCGAGCAGGTCGCGGACATATTGCGCTACGTCATCGAAAAGTAGTCAGCGCAGCAGAATCATCTTGTACTGCGCGCGGTAGGAATCGGCTTTGAGCGCGTAAAAGTAGAGGCCGCTCCGGTAGCCGACCGCGTCCCATTCTACCTCGTGCCGCCCCGGCGGCATCCGCCTCTCCACCAGCCGCGCGACCTCCTGCCCTAAGACGTTGTACACCGTTAGTTGCACTAGGCTGGAAGTGGGCAAATCGAAGCGGATTTTGGTCGTCGGATTGAACGGGTTGGGCGCGTTTGGATACAAGGCGTAGTGCTCGGGACGCGGCTGCCCCCCCTTTTGCGCTTCGACGGGCTGGTCAGATCCCAATTCCAGCGTCCCCTCGCCCACTAGCTCCAGCACGAGCAGATCGCCTTCGACGGCCGTGCTCCACCACGCGCCGCCAAGGAAACGAGCCGCGCTCCATTCGTTCCCCAAAGGGGGCATTCTTAACTGATAGCCCGCGTCGGGACCGCGCACAAAACCCGCATAATCATCTCGCTCCAAGCTCACGTCTATCGTTTCACTGGCGCGGAACACTGTCTCTCCGTCGGCCAAAAGATAGGTCGCGTCTTGTGCTACAAAGCGGGTAAGCTGCCCATCGACATAGCGGACATAGCCAAAGTGGGCATCGCTGACCAAGCTCGCATCCGGCCCGGATACAGCGGCCTCAGACGCATTGCCGTTGCGGAGCCAAGCCAAATCCCGCACCCCGGCCAACGCCACCAAAGCCGCTTCGGCTCCTTGTGCGGATACAGTCTCAAACGCCGACTTGGCCTCCCTACGCGTCCGCGGATACAGCACCGCTAGGTACCTCCCATCAACGCCCTCTTGCTGCACCTGCAACACCGCGTGGGTCTGCTCTTGGCGATAGTCAAAGGAGTGGAGCGCTTCGCT
>JAPPEF010000035.1 GCA_028875335.1 Gemmatimonadota bacterium | reverse complement strand
GGGATAGGATTGTCAAGATAGATTTCCGATTTCAATAGGCGACGGCAAAGACGCCGCGTTGGGTGTATTGCTCCTCAGAATCCAGAGTCAATTCGTAGATATAGGTGCCGGGCTGGACTAGACGATCCTGCCCGTCGCGGCCATTCCACTCTTGGATGAAAGCCCCGCTGCGGGCCTTGAACACCGGCAAATGTGCCACCAGCCGACCCGCCAAATCGTAGATGCGCACCTGCACCGGCCGGTCAGCGGTAACCTCGCGCAGCTTATAGGTGAGGGTCAACGTCTCGTTGATCCCGTCGCCGTTGGGGGTGAACACCTCGGGCACCCGTACATCCACCAACAGATCGCCTCCCACCGGCGTGTTGACCGCCAGCAAGTCACCCGCAAAGCGGAACGTGGCATTGCCCGGATCAATCCGCTGCCGAATCTGATCGGGATCCGTGCTGCTGAACACCCAGCCGCTGAACTCGGTGCCAAAGCGCAGCACCGGCACGTCAAAGTCGACTTCGATCTGCTTGAAGTTGTCGGCCGTGCCCGTCAGGGGAGGGAAGGACACGATCAGGCGATCATCGAGCAGGTGCGGGACGAACTCGTCTAGGTCAACAGGCTGCCCATCGATGCGCACGGCGCGCACGGCGTGCGCCCGGACATGGGTGAGGATTTCCAAGCGGTCAAAGCCGGCGTTGTCGTCGTTGAGGGTGGGCAAGACCACATAGGTGAAGGGCGTGGGTTCAAAGGAGTTGACCTCGATAGGCCAGATTTCGCCGACGAGCGCTTGCGCCGACAGGGTTTCGCTCAACTGTAGGGTCAGTTGGTCCAGGCGCGGTGCCACGTGGAAGTCGGCGAAGAGTTTGATGGCGAGTTGGATATAGCGGCTGGGGCCGGGCGACAACAGCAGCATACCGTCCTGCCAAGCGTTAGCCGGCTGGTTGGGGTTGCGCAGACCAGCGGCAAACTCGTAGGGCGACGACCAGAAGCTCCAGTTATCATCATCGTAGATGGGCAACAGTTGAGCGGCTTTGTCGATTTCGTCGTATTGGGCGCGGGCGATGGGTATAAGCTCGTCGTTAATATTGGGGGCGAAGTAAAGTTGGGGATCGGGAGTGTGGCCGGTGCGGGTGCGAATCTCGATGCGGGTGCCTGCGGGCATGTCGCCCTCCCAGCGTATTTTGCCCCAGGTGACGGCTTGGCCGAAGTCGAGGATGGGCGTCAGATACGTGGTCTCGTGGACGTAGCCGTCGCCGTAGATTTCGAATTCGGCGATTTCATAGTCGCGCAGGGGAAAGGTGCGCAAGGTGAGCCAGCGGGTCGAGCGCGTAGGGAAGCGCATATCGACGATGGGGTCGAGGTTTTCGCGGGTGGATTCGAGTACCGTCAGCAGGGGATCGCTATTGCGCACCCACCGCAAGTCGCCTAAGACGGTGCGCCGTTTACTCGTCGCTACAGTGCCGGAAGCCCCCGCTCTACACTCGGCACAGGTAAGACTACCGCTACCGCTGCAGGGGTCTGGGGCAAAGACGACCGAGTTATCGCCGGTGCGGATTTCATACCACGCGAGGAAGTTGGCCAAGAAGCTGTCTTCGCCAAAGGTCTCCACCTCCGGCTCCGGCGCGTCCATAGTCTCGATCAACTGGTGATCCTCCCGCCGGCTCAGGCGGGGGAAGAAGCGAATGCGGTTGATGGGCACCCCAGCACCAAAATCGAATACCACGGAATTAGTCCAAGTATAGCCCACCCCCGGCGGAGCCCCGTCCTTTTGGACAAAGGTGCGGAAAGTGGCCGTAGTCGGATCGCCGTCTAGCATTAGCTTGATCGAAGGTTGAAAATTGCCCCAGAAAATACAGTTATCCGTGCTGAGGACCCTAGAGCCGGGGATATAGGGCAAGGGAATGATGGTCTTCCCAGCATTGACATCGGCCCGGGCGATATTGACGGATGGGTCAATGAGCCGAGATTGGATCGAGGTGCCGGAAAAGTCAATCAGCGTATCAGCCCCCGCCCCAAACGGCGAAACCCCTACCGATACTTGGCGTTCGACTTGGCCGTCGGCAGCAAAAATATGGTAGGCGCTTTCTCCGGTTAGGATGTCCTGCCAAGGGTTGCCATCGGTCCCACCTAAGCGGTATTCCGTCCCCCCCAACACGGGCACAGCACCCAGCAAGACGCTGCAAAAACACAGCAACATGATGCCTGCCATAACTCCCTCCTTGTTGGTTCACCAATACAAGAGTGCAGTTCAAAAATTGTGAAAATTAAGTATACACCTAAGCTTAGTGTTTTTGAAACAAATATCTTCCACGCTTTCTTCAATAGGCGACGGCAAAGACGCCTCGTTGAGTGTATTGCTCCTCAGAATCGAGGGTCAATTCGTAGATATAGGTGCCGGGCTGGACTAGACGATCCTGCTCATTGTAGCCATTCCACTGCTGGATGAAGGCTCCGCTACGCGCCTTAATCACCGGCAGATGCGCCACCAGCCGACCGGCCAAATCGTAGATGCGCACCTGCACCGGCCGGTCAGCGGTAACCTCGCGCAGCTTATAGGTGAGGGTCAACGTCTCGTTGATCCCGTCGCCATTGGGGGTGAACACTTGGGGCACCCATACATCCACCAGCAGATCGCCTCCCACCGGCGTGTTGACGGCCAACAAATCGCCGGCAAAGCGGTACGTGGCGTTGCCCGGGTCGATGCGCTGGCGGATCTGATCCGGATCCGTGCTGCTGAACACCCAGCCGCTGAACTCAGTGCCAAAGCGCAGCACCGGCACCTCAAAGTCAACCTCAACCTGCTTGAAGTTGTCGGCCGTGCCCGTCAGCGGCGGGAAGGACACGACCAAGCGGTCATCGAGCAGGTGCGGGACGAACTCGTCTAGGTCAACAGGCTGCCCATCGATGCGCACGGCGCGCACGGCGTGCGCCCGGACATGGGTGAGGATTTCCAAGCGGTCAAAGCCGGCGTTGTCGTCGTTGAGGGTAGGCAAGACCACATAGGTAAAGGACGTGGGTTCAAAGGAGTTGACCTCAATAGGCCAGATCTCTCCGACGAGCGCCTGCGCCGACAGGGTTTCGCTCAACTGCAAGGTGAGTTGGTCCAGGCGCGGGGCCACGTGGAAGTCGGCAAAGAGCTTGATGGCGAGTTGGATGTATCGGCTGGGGCCGGGCGACAACAGCAGCATACCGTCCTGCCAAGCGTTAGCCGGCTGGTTGGGGTTGCGCAGACCAGCGGCAAACTCGTAGGGCGACGACCAGAAGCTCCAGTTATCATCATCGTAGATGGGCAACAGTTGAGCGGCTTTGTCGATTTCGTCGTATTGGGCGCGGGCGATGGGTATAAGCTCGTCGTTAATATTGGGGGCGAAGTAAAGTTGGGGATCGGGAGTGTGGCCGGTGCGGGTGCGAATCTCGATGCGGGTGCCTGCGGGCATGTCGCCCTCCCAGCGTATTTTGCCCCAGGTGACGGCTTGGCCGAAGTCGAGGATGGGCGTCAGATACGTGGTCTCGTGGACGTAGCCGTCGCCGTAGATTTCGAATTCGGCGATTTCATAGTCGCGCAGGGGAAAGGTGCGCAAGGTGAGCCAGCGGGTCGAGCGCGTAGGGAAGCGCATATCGACGATGGGGTCGAGGTTTTCGCGGGTGGATTCGAGTACCGTCAGCAGGGGATCGCTATTGCGCACCCACCGCAAGTCGCCTAAGACGGTGCGCCGTTTACTCGTCGCTACAGTGCCGGAAGCCCCCGCTCTACACTCGGCACAGGTAAGACTACCGCTACCGCTGCAGGGGTCTGGGGCAAAGACGACCGAGTTATCGCCGGTGCGGATTTCATACCACGCGAGGAAGTTGGCCAAGAAGCTGTCTTCGCCAAAGGTCTCCACCTCCGGCGCGGGTGTCTCCATAGTCTCGATCAATTGGTGATCCTCCCGTCGGCTCAGGCGGGGGAAGAAGCGAATGCGGTTGATGGGCACCCCAGCGCCAAAATCGAATACCACGGAATTGGTCCAAGTATAGCCCACTCCCGGCGGCGAGCCGACTCGTTGGACAAAGGTGCGGAAAGTGGCTGTGGTCGGATCGCCATCCAGCATTAGCTTGATCGAAGGTTGAAAATTGCCCCAGGCAATACAGTGATCCGTGCTGAGGACCCTAGAGCCGGGGATATAGGGCAAAGGGATGGATGTTCTGCCGGCGTTGACATCGGCTCGGGCGATATTGACAGATGGGTCAATAAGCCGAGGTTGGATCGAAGTGCCGGAAAAGTCAATCAGCGTATCGGCTCCCGCCCCAAACGGCGAAACCCCTACCGATACCTGACGATCAACTTCGCCGTCGGCAGCAAAGGCTTGGTAGATACTTTCTCCGGTTAGGATGGCTTGCCAAGGGTTGCCATCGGTCCCACCTAAGCGGTATTCCGTCCCCCCCAACACGGGCACAGCACCCAGCAAGACGCTGCAAAAACACAGCAACATGATGCCTGCCATAACTCCCTCCTTGTTGGTTC
>JAPPEF010000386.1 GCA_028875335.1 Gemmatimonadota bacterium | reverse complement strand
TGCCTACCTATTTCCCAATAACACCCGCTGAAATGGATGCCTACCGAGAGGCGGCCCGCCAACGCCACATCGCCGAAAAGGCGCAGCTGCGCGAGCGCCGTCAGCGCGCTTGGGATCTAGCTCGGCAAGCCGCCCGCCTACTAGAGGAACACTTCAACGCCAAGCGGGTGGTGCTCTTCGGCTCACTGGCGCACGAGGACAGGTTCAACCCCTGGTCCGACGTGGATATCGCCGCTTGGGGTCTCCGGCCCGAGGACACTTGGCGAGCACTCGGAGCAGTCATGGACCTCGACCCAGATATCGAAGTAAACTTGGTCGATATCGCCTGTTGCCGTCCCAACTTAAGAGCGGTTATCGAGCGCGAAGGAATTGATCTATGATCTCTCGCCACATCGTCAGTGCCGAGCGCTTCCGCAACGAATTGGAAAACATAGAGGAGGTCGTCACTCGGGTCCGCAGAGCAGTGGAAGCCAGCGAAGGAGACTCGGTGAATAGCGACCTCTATTGGGACGCGGTCGCGCTCAACCTGCACGATTTCTATACCGGCCTAGAGCGCCTTCTGCGCCATATCGCCGCCGAAGTAGATGGACATGTACCCGCAGGTGCCGAATGGCATCAAGAGTTGCTGCGGCAAATGGCCACCCAACTACCGCGAATCCGGCCGGCCGTGTTTTCTAAAGAGACCATCAAGCGCTTGGACGAATATCTGCGCTTTCGCCACGTGGTGCGCCACGTCTATGCCTTTGAGTTTGATCCGCAGCGGATAAGGCTGCTGGCCGAAGCACTAGCAGGCGACTTCGCCCAAGTCGAGGATGAGCTAGCGGTCTTTATCGACTTTCTCGAAGGATTGGCCGACGCCGGCTAACGCGCCCCTCTGGCCGCGGTGGGGCAAAAAGGTTTTGTATCCCGTGAAAAACCCAACACGCGCCCCAGAGGCCTTGCTCTACAAAAAAATTCCCTTGCCCGACGAGTTTCTCCGCGACCGCACCGGTGGGGACATTCGCATCGGCGACCTGACTGGCGACGGACAGGTCGATTTCCTCGTGTACAATGCCCTCGGGGGCATCAAGCCCTGCTTTCTCGGGGCCTTTTCGCTCGCCGGTGAGCCGCTCTGGGCGGTGGGAGATCGGGATTTTACCGCGCTCGACGCGGATGATCCAGGACGCCTCGCGACCATTTCCCCCGACCGCCCAGGGCCGGTGGCCATCTGCGACATCGACCAAGACGGGCGGCAAGAAGTCCTCTGCTTCCTCGTCGATCCCCTCGTGGAACGCACCAGCAAATGGAACCTCGCAGACGTGCATATCGCCATCCTCGACGGGCGCACGGGTGCGGTCAAACGCTGCGCTGCGCCCGAGGAACTAGCGCGCTGCAACGCCTACGCAGACGGAGAAATGCACATCCCCAACTACGTGCATCAGCGGCTGCTAATCGCCAACTTCTCCGGCCACGACCAGCCGCGCGATTTTGTCGTCAAGCTAGGCAGCGACGTCCTCGCATTCAACGACCAACTCGAAGTGCTGTGGCACTATCGCAGCAAGTGGCACCGCTATCCAGCGCACGCGGCGTACATCCCAGCCGTCGGCGACCTAGACGGTGATGGGCGCGATGAGGTCAACGGTGGGCACTTTGGCCTCGACCACGACGGCAGCGTGTTGTGGGAAACCTTCTTGGGCGACCATGCAGACAGCGTGTTGGTGGATCAGTGGGGAACGGAACCAGCGGCCATTGTCTCGGGCGGCGGCCAAGTGCTCGACGGCAGCGGACGCCGCCTGCTGCACTTGGGGGCGGACATGGTGCCGCACGGGCAGGAGGTGCGCTGCGGCAACTTGCGGCCCGAGCTACCGGGCCGCGAATTGGCCATCCGCTACAACGGGCACCATGCGGATGTGATGATCGTCGCACAAGACGGTTTTGTACTCAACCGCTTCCAAGTGGATGAGTCGCCAAATAACACGGGAATGGAAATCGTGCGCTGGAACGGGCCAGACCACGGAGATTTGCTCTACAGCCCAGCGGCCCTCTTCAACGGCCGCGGCCACAAGGTCACAACCTTCCCAGAGTTGCCCGCGCCAACCGGCGGCAAGATGGGGTGGTATCACTGCTTCCCGGCCAATGTCTGCGGCGACGAGCGCGAGGAAGTGATACTTTACGATCCATACAGCGACGCCGTGTACATCTACACGCCCGCGCCCCTCGACGAGAGCCGATTTGACCACTACCATCACGGCCCGCGCCAGTACAACGCACGGCTGCTCGATTGACGAGGAGAGAGGATGCCGGAAAAGATCGACAAGTTCCTGATTGTCTCCATCGACTGCTGGCGCTACGACGCCCTTAGCCGGACCAACCCGAGGATCAACACGCCCAAATTCGATCTGCTGACGCGGGATTACGCCTTTGCCGAGCGCTACTTTGTCACCGCGCCGGCGACTCGCCCTTCGCACACCTCGCTGTTCACCGGACTGTATCCCTTTGAGCACGGGCTTTTTGGACAGACCTACCTGAAGATGTTCGCCGGCGTGATCAACCTGTTCGACGTTTTTGCCGCGGCCGGGTACAGCGTCCGGGGGTTTTCCGAGCGGCCGGACGTATTCCGCTTCCTCGACTTCGCGCCTTTTATCGGGCCAGTCGATCCCGCGGCCACCCAACAGCACTTGGGGTCGCTCGAACGCCTGTGCGCCGAGCTGATCGAGCCGAGTGGGCCGCAGTTTAAATTCCTCCACTTTTGGTACACGCACGGCGGCTACGGCTTGAGCGACATACCCCATCGGCCCGATTTGGGGCAACTAGTGGCGGCCGGACAGGTAGAAGAGGCGCTGCGCTACTACCAAGCGGCTGTGACCCACGTGCTAGAATTTTCCCTCGTCGAGCTGCTCAAGCGAATCGACCTCGACGAGTGGGCGGTCTTTATCTGCGGCGATCACGGCGAGGGGTTTTGCGGGGAGGTTATGGCGCATGGTGATCGGCTGCATCCCAACGTGGTGCACGTACCCATGCTGGCACACGTGCCGGGAGGGTTCTCCTTTTCGCGCGACGGAGCCGTTTCTGCCATAGACCTCTTTCCGACCATCGCAGCATTGGCCGGCCTACCGGTTGACTACCAAGGATTCGGCCAGAACTGGTTGGAGCCGAGCGCAATGTTGGCCGAGCGTTGGGTCTTATCCGAACTAGACAGTCTATACGGCATTGGTTTCCTCAGCCCCGACAATCTGCGCCTACCCGCAGAGCGCGTCACGTCGCCTACGGCTATCGACGGCGAGGAAATAGCGCGCTATGCCGAGGGCATCCGCGAGTGGTGCCTGTGCGATGGGCGGCACTTCTACCGCGAGAACGAACAGACGGGCGCGTACGTCCTGCGCGACCTGTGCCACGGCGACGACGACTTAGTTTACGCTGACCCATCGCACTACCGCGCGCAATATCGCGACCTGCGCGACCGCTCCGCCTATCATCATATGCAGGCTCAAGGAGCAACGGCCGGCGAGGCCGCAATCCTCCAAGAGCGCCTGCGCGCCCTCGGGTACCTAGATTGACCGCCGTGGCCAGTCTATTCGTCTTGTTGCTCGTCTTGGCCGGATGTGGCGAGGACGCAGGGGTGGATAGCACCTCAAGTGGCAACTGTGAAGACAACGTTCTGCCGGGCGACCGCATCGTGCGCTCGCGCGCAGACGCGGATGCGCTGGAGAAGGAGGGGAAGTGCAATTACACGATTGCTGGCGACCTCGAAATTACGCGCTTGGACCTCGCTCTTTTTGAGGGTTTGAATCAGCTCAGTGCCGTGGACGGCAACCTCATCATCTACGACAACGACGAGCTCAAAAACTTTGAGGGGTTGAACGACCTCGCCTCTGTGGGTGGAGACGTCACCATCCGCGACAACGACGAGCTCGTCGATATCGAGGGGCTGTCCTTTCTCAGCGCAATCGGCGGCCACTTCAGCGTCTCCCATAACGACAAGTTGACCGCCGTAGATGGGCTAATCAAACTCAAAACGGTCGGTGGCAACGCGCGCATCGACAACAACAACCAATTGGCCAATGTCGATGGCCTATTCGGCCTCACCACAGTCGGCGGCAGTTTCACCATCGCGTTCAATCCCTCGCTTGAACTCATAGAGGACCTTGCGCATCTCAGCAACGTGGGCGGCGATTTCGTCATCGAGGACAACTTGGCCCTCACCGCGCTAGAAGATGTATCGTCTCTAAAGGAGATTGGCGGCAGCTTGCGCATCGGGCGCAATGCCGCGTTGGACATGGTCGAGGACGTATCCAGCCTAACGGACGTCGGTCAAGACCTGAGCATTTACAGCAATCCGAGGCTGACGAGCATCGCCGGGCTGGCGAGTCTCAGTCGCGTTGGTGGCAACCTCAACATCTACAACAACGAAAAACTGATTGCGTTGGCGGGGTTAGAAAGCCTCGCGCAGGTCGCCCAAGACCTCAACATCTATGAAAATGAAAAACTGACTAGCCTCGCAGGGCTAGCCAATCTCGTCAG
>JAPPEF010000049.1:2772-4557 GCA_028875335.1 Gemmatimonadota bacterium | reverse complement strand
AACAAAAACTCCGGGCGATCTACGTGGTAGCGCAAGAAAGGCTCCTCGTAGTCGGGGACGAAGTTCGGCCGGAACTCGTTGTCGTTTTGGTTGAAATCAGAGATGAAATCGAGGTTTTCATCCCACCCAGGGAAAATCCGCAAATCCGGCCCGAAGTGATTGAGGCGCTGCCAGTCGGGGATGCGGTCTTGATCGTCGTTGTCGTCAACCCACTCGTAATAATTGGTCGTTGGATCGGTGTAGTCGATGTCGCCCGAAGGCGAGGCAATCAGGCTGGTGGTGCCGTAGTTGTAATCCATGCTATAGGTCTCGGCAAAGAGGAAATAGGGATAGCTCTTCTTCGACAAATTGACCATATAGGCATTGGCTTGATCCTCAGCCGTGTGGTGGGTCGAAAACGCGCGGTTCGGGTATTTGCGATAGTGCCGACTGCGGTCGAATTCCGCGTACAGATCAAAGCCCAGTACTTCCTGCACCTCCAAGGTAAACCCGTAGATGTCGTTGCCCGTAGGCAAGCCGTAGTCGAGGCGCAACAGCCCCAAGTTGGAGCCGTCCTGGACGTTGCCAGCCGCCCGTTTCATCGTCAGAAAAACGGGCTGGCCTTCGGGTATGTTGAGCTGGCGATCCGAGCTCATTTCGATGTGGTAGTCGTTGGCCACTACCAACTCGATCTGCGCGCGGCGAATGGTGGAAAGCTCCGGGCCAGTGTACGACGGGGAGCGGAAGTCGTAGGTCATTTCGATTCGCTCGTCGCCATCGGCCGCGAGGAATCCGAGGCGTTGCAAGCCGCCGTCAATGATTGGCTCAAAGCCGATTTGGCTGCCCCGCACCGTCTCTTTCTCGACCTCGACGACGCGCTCGCCTGCTTCTGTTTCGCGCGCCACCTCGGTCTCGGATTCAATGATGATGTCCCACGAGAAGAGGGCTGCCCCGCCCTCGCGATCTTCGGGCGAATCATCGCTCAGGCGAATAAAGACCTGCCCGACGTGCTCTAGATTCTGCCCAACCGTCAACGAGCCGGTCCACGGGTTGCCCTCAAAGCTCTCCAATAGGGTTTGCGAGTTGTGAGCGTTGATATAGAGGCCGCCTACCTCGACAAAGTCGCCGATCTGCGTCGTGCCATAGAAGCCCAACAGATTGGTACTATTGGTGGTTTCAACAGATACGTTCCGCGCCAGCCCCGGGGAGCTAATCCGCGACATCAAGACGGTCAGGCTGTACTTGTCGGACTGAAAGTCGGCCTGTATGCCGTCGAAGGCCGGCTTGGAGAATGTCATCGGCGTCAGCGTGGTGCGGATCCTGCTGCCGATCGTCAGGGCCAAGTTGTTTTGCCCCTTTTGGTCGGAAGCAATGACGAGCTGGTTGAACCACGCGCTAAACCTAGAGGTCTTGAAGATCGTGCTGCCAAACTGCTGGGGCTGATTCTGGCTCCAGTCGTAGATGAGCCAGCCGCGGTTGATGAAAGACCCATAGAGGTCGTAAAAATAATCGCCCTCTATGTCGCTGGAGACGTAGCGCTGGTACAGATCGCGGGCGTAGTTAGTGTATTCCCATTGCTTCCAGCCATAGAACTGATATAGCTCTTGGGGCACGTACCAACGCCGCACGGCCGGATCTAAGGCGTCGAAAAGCACCCCCGGCCCCACGGGTTCATACGTGACCTCGCCGCCCCGCTGCACGCCCAATCTACTGCCGTGATCTTCCCTTCCCTGTGCGCCAATATCGCCGCCCGTTGCCGCGGCAATCAGGGCTGTGAGTAAAAGCAAATTCCGTCTGGCCACTGTG
>JAPPEF010000049.1:0-2096 GCA_028875335.1 Gemmatimonadota bacterium | reverse complement strand
TCGATGGTATAGACGAAGCTCGTATCCACGCCTACGGGAACCTCCTGTGGCCATATCTCGCCGACGATCGCCTGCGCCAAGGCCGGGCGAAAGACCTCAAAAGCGAGTGAATCCACGGCAATGCCATCTTCGAGCCCATCGCTCTCAAACGCCATGCTGAACTGGAAATAGCGGCGCGGTGCCGGCGAGAGGATCGGATCGCCGCTGTTCCGATAGGGCGTGGACCAAGGGCTCCAGCTATCGGGCTCGTCGTCCGGCGAGGGACTGCTGCCGCTGCGGGTGCGCACGATGAGACGCGACCGCTGCGGCAAGCCCACTTGCTCGGTGGCCCATTGCAGCCGACCCCACAGCGCATCTTGCTCCATGTCGAAGACCTCGGACAGGTAATCCGCCTCGGGCACGAATCCACTGCCAAAAATTTCCAGTTCGTCGATTTCCCAGTTGAACCGCTGCGTGGATTCCAAGCGGAGATAGCGCACGTATTGCAGGGGAAATCGCACGTCGATGGTATCGCGGCTATTGCTGCCGTCTTGGGCCATGACCGTTACCAAGGTCTTGTCCGGCAGCTTATCGACCGAAGCAGCTATGATATCTGCGCCGAATGCGCCGTCGTTGGTGGAGAGCACGTAGCCTTTCATAAAGTCGCTTTTGAAGGCTTGGCGGGGGAAGAAGCGAATGTGATTGACGCCAAACCGGGCACCTAAATCGACGACTAAGAGGATGCCGGTGGCCACCACATCCTTGGCTTCAAAAGCTGTGTTTGGATCGCCATCCACCATGCTGTGCAGGCGTTCTTCGAGCACGTTTGAGGTCAGGCGCAAAACGGCTTGGGCGTTGGGCGAAGTCACCCGGCCACCGCGCTCGAGGATCCCCGTGGCGATATTGGTGTTTTCCTCCACGCTACGAGGCTGGATCCAGCCCGCGCGGGAGCTGAAGTCAATGACCGGTGCGTCTGCGGCCGCCTCCTGCCAAGTCGCGCCGCTGCCATCGCCTCCGACTACGATATTTTCCGTCGCCAGGGCCGCCGCAGCGAGCAACCCCACTAACGCCAAGGCATTGCGCTGTCTGCTCATATCGCCTCTTGGGAGATAAAAAAAACCGCCATGCCAGGTCGGAAGCCCGGCATGGCGGCATTCAATCTACGCGCCTAAAGCAACTAACTACTCGGCAAACGTGGATTTGAGTCGGCCCCAGCCAATTTCCTCTACAGCCGTGGGTTCGGCCGTGGCTTGGGAAGCCCAATCGATATCCGGATCAATGGGAGCCAGCAGAAAGTCGGAGAGCAAATCGCCCTGGAAGTAACTATCTGTGGCCCCACTCAGAGTCCAATAGCCCTCATAGCCACTAATTTCCAGATCGTCGTCGTCGATGATCGTGAAGTGGAAGCCCGTGATATTGCCCTCGACCAAGGAACCGATGGTGCTCTGGTCGATCCCGTTCCAGTTCAGGTTGTCGAAGGGGGTCAGCATGTACTCGGCCCGGAAGAAACCCTCCCCGCCTTCATCGGCGGTCTGGGAGTTAGCGAACTGCCCATAGGGCGGCTCAGTAATCCACTGGGCTTTGCCCCAGTGGTTGAGGCCCGGGCCACCTTGGTTGAACCCATAGTTCTGGGCGTGGGCTCCGTGCAGCAGATCCTTCTGATCTTGGTCTTCCACGTCGGGCCACACATTGAACATGCCGCCGCTGTGGTCCGCGTCGAACACCATCTCCATAGGCTCCCAGCCGGTGACGACCCAGATGGCGTCGTCGAACCGATCCTCCATGACGTAGAGCTTGTTGGTATTGGGATTCCAGCCGACGATGGCCCGCAGCGCTAGGTCAGTGGCGTCCCACGCGGTGCCTACGCCTCTCACGGTCTCGGTTAGCTGCTCGTGGTTGATCCAGTAGGCATCGGGAATGACGTCCCACTCGACGAGGTTGCCGTCAACAGTGGGAATGTTGGCGTCTGGGAATTGCACGGCTACAAACACCACATCTACGGGCAGATGTGCCCAACACGGGGTGGCCATGAGCGCGATGGCGAAAATCAGGACGAGCTTTTTCATTGCTTTACTCCATTGGAAAGAGGTTGGAAAACCTATAACTTCTCTGCATGT
>JAPPEF010000189.1 GCA_028875335.1 Gemmatimonadota bacterium | reverse complement strand
CGTGCTGCTGGGGACGCTCTAGCCGGGAAGGTCCGGCTGCCGTCGGCTCCTATCCTGAAGGTGCTAGCCCGTACGGGGTCATGGATATGGTCGGCAATGTGGCCGAATGGTGCGCCGACGCACCGGGCCCGGGTTCGGCTTTTATCAAAGGGGGGTGTTACCTGACTAAATCGATCGTCAATTTGCGCCCGGCGGCGCGGAATATGAGCGGCTTCACCAATAATTGCTCCATGTTCTACGGTTTTCGCTGCGCAAAGGAGGCTGTCTGAGATGGCACCAATCAGGATCGAACCCCTCTTGGGGACAGGAGGGTCAAGCTCGATGAGTTTTTCTCTATCCAATGTTCCGGCTTTTCCAGGAGCTACGTTTGGTGCCTGCTTTCCCGAAGCGATTGGCGATGCGGCCGCCGCAACTTGGTTTGGCGACGAAGTGGAGATCAACTGGGAAGAACGCGATGGAGGTGTGCTGCATTGTGTCGGTAGGCGTCCGGGTGAACTCTCTTACACTATCACTCTTACCCCGGGGGAGGAGATGGTTGAAGCGCATCTGAGCCTGACCAACGAAAGCACTAGGGACTGGGAGACCACCTTGGCCTTCAACTGCTTTAACCCGAATAATGCCGAAGCCGTTTGGGACCACGACTGTCTGCGTCATTGGGTCGGCCAGCAGGGCCAGATGAAACGTCTGATGGCGCTGCCGCGTCAGTTTGGCCCCCGGCCCACCATCCAACTCTACAGCGTCGAGGGCGCTCCTCGTGGAAAAAAGATCCCTTTTGTAGCCAATTTTGCGGCAACTCCTGAAGATGTGGTCCTAGAGGGTTGGATGGCCATCCAGTCGGTGGACGGTCGCCGCTTTATAGCCACCGCGTCGAGACCAGCTCTCTTCCTATTCCAGAACATGGAATACTCCTGCATACATAGCGCTCCGAGCTTTGGGACCCTCGCGCCTGGAGCGACCGGCCAAGCTATCACGCGGCTTTATTTTGTCGAAGGCGATCTGGCCGCATGGCATGAGCGCATGAAATAGAAGCAGACGCCCCAATCACAGCTATGGTGCTGATTCTGATAATCACTCTTTGCCTGTGCGCCTTCCTGAATTTCGTCGGTGTCCGCAGCTATGTACTACTGGACACGTATTCGGGATTCGCCGATCACTTCACCACCATAGGCGTCATCTTCATCGTTTTCTGGACTACCGTCGTTGGCTTGGCACTACGCCTGTTGCATCCTCTCCTACGCCTCTCCTCAGCCCACCTAGCGCTTATTTATGCAGCACTCATGGTCGCCACGGTCATTCCCACTATGGGTTTTGGTGGTTATGTCATCCCTCTGCTCGCCGGGGTGTTCTACTACGCCACACCTGAGAACAATTGGAAGTACCTCATATGGGACCACATACCCGAATGGGTTGTGCCACGAGACCTCCAAGCCATCACGGGCCTATTTCAGGGCATCCCCGCCGATCAGCCCATTCCGTGGGGCCTATGGATCAAGCCTCTGTTCCTATGGGGAACATTCATGTTGGCCTTCTATCTAGTCAGCGTGTCCTTTATCACCTTGATGCATCATCAGTGGTCTCGCCGGGAGCGCTTGGTTTATCCGATGACCATTTTGCCGACCAGCATGGTGGAGAGTTTGGACGATCCGGCGGAGAGCATCTTCAGAAGTAAACTGCTGTGGGTCGGTTTCCTGATCGCTTGGTCCATACCCACCATAGATGTGCTCGACCGTCTTTTCGACTTTCAGGTTTTAGACGGTTTTGAAATTCCCATTACCAACATACTAGTGTCCCGCAGTTTGGGCCTCAGTTACCGCATTGAGGTAAATCCGCTGATCATAGGGCTTGGGTATCTAGTAAATCTGAACGTGTTGTTAGGCGTTTGGGTCTGCCATGTACTGATGAACTTGGAGGACAGTCTGCTGGTATGGGCCGGGATTGTAAGTCCGTTGCCATCCGGCCCTCTGCCATCCGGCTCGGTGCTTATGACCCACCAGCAGATTGGTTCCCTGCTTTTCTTGGTCTTCTCTTCCCTATGGGTCGGTCGAGATTACCTGCGCCAACAGTGGCGTCTGATCGTGAGGGGCGGCGTCCAGGAACCCTACTTGCTCTCGCCGCGCTGCGTCGCCCTCGTCGGCTTGGTCGGCCTGCTGTACATGGCCGGCTTCCTCTATGCCACTGGGCTTTCCCTCCTGTGGAGCCTAGGCTTCCTCTTGGTAGCTCTTCTCGTCTTCTTCGGCATGGCGCGGCTGGTAGCTCAGACTGGCCTTGGTCGCATGCGGGCTCCCTATTCACTGCCGCCCATCCTGACCAATATCTTGGGTACCGGACATCTCTCCGACCGCGACCTGACGGCCATGGGAGTAAATTTTGTCTGGGCCTCCGACCTCCAACTCTTCTTCATGGCCACCCTAGCTCATGCTTTTAAGGTCTGCGAAGAGGCAAAGCAAAAGATCACGAGCCGCCAACTCTTCCTCTTTATGACTGCTGCGCTCATCGTCAGTCTGGTGACGGCCTTGGGCTGTTATATCTGGCTGGGCTACCGACACGGCCTCATCCACGGCTGGATCTGGTACTTTGTCATGTCGCCCGATTTCCACTGGGGTTGGGTCGCCAACACCATGAACAATCCCCACCCTCCGCAACTCCAGACGGCCTTCTTTATGGGCTTGGGGGCTGCGCTAGCCGCCTTGCTCACCTTTGCCAACCATCACATCGCCGGTTGGCCTCTGCACCCTGCGGGACTAGTCTTGGGCATGACTCAGAATATCCGCTTCGACTGGTTCAGCATCTTTCTGGCTTGGCTCCTCAAGGCCGCAATTATGCGCTACGGCGGGGCGAGTCTCTTTCGGCAGGCGCGACCATTTTTCATAGGTCTTCTGCTAGGAGCAAGCGTCGGCATTGGTGGGGCTTCTCTAGCGGTCTCTTTTTTTTATACCTGAGATCCTGCAAAGTTAATTGCGATAGATACGACCTTTACTGGGGTCAATTATTCAGACTAGCTAAATCGGGCTGGGACGTTCGGATTGCCAACTGCTCGAACCGATAGATAGCGCAGGGATTTGAGCCTTGGTTAATTGACGCTAAATTTTTTTAAAAAAATTAAATATATCTTGACTTGATTGTATGGTAGTTATATCTTGCATTCCCATAAACTGAGGAGGGAATTATGATGAAAAGTCTTTCGATTGTAGCGATGGGGTTGATCGCCTTGGCCAATGTGGTTTCTGCCCACGTCCCTGAAGACAAGATATTGGGTGCTTGGCAGTGGCCCACGTCCCACCTTCCCGTCCTCGACGGCGATATCTCCGAATGGGAGGTGTTGCCCGAGGAACTATGGATCGAGATCAACGAGCAGGATTTCGGCGGCGACTTGGGCACCACCAAGGAGATTGATGTGTCCGACATGTGGTTCCGCGTTGCCATCTCTTGGCACGACGAAACCGACCGCCTCTACTACGTCATCGACCGCTTTGACGATTTATGGGACCGCGATGGTGGAGGTTACGGTGATTCGGGCAACGATGATAGCATTGAGATAGGAGTAGATGCCGACCACTCTGGTGACTGGTACTTCACCCTGGACCGCGATTTACCCGAGGAAGAGCTCATGCGGTTGGACGGTGCCCATGCGCAGACCTATCACTATCGCTGGCCAGCTATCGAGCCGGAAGGTTGGAACTGGTTCTGGATGAACTCGTCGACTTGGCACGATGAAGAGCCCTATTCCTGCTGCGCCGATTCGTTTACCCTAGACGGCTCCCACGGCACTCAGGCTACTCTGAAAGCCGAGTGGTACACGGTAGCATGGGACGACTTCAACTTCCAGGGCCCCGAACAGAGCGTCCAACACGACCTCGTCGAGCTCGAAATTATCGGCCTCGGGATCGCAGTGATCGACAACGATATAAGTCCCTCTCAGGAAGACAAACGCTTCGGCCGTTTTATACTCGGTGGCCAGAACGATGTATTCGGAAACGCTAGTTCGTTTACCGATTTCGTGCTGCTCCCAGTTGATGAGGAACGTTTGCCAACCGCCGTCGAGAGCGATACTTGGGGCAGCATCAAGTCCTATTTTATGGAATAAACCTTCTCGCTGTATCTTTTCGATCCGTAAAAAAACTGTGCTCGGGTATCCGGGCACAGTTTTTTTATGTTTGCGCGTGAGTCTATAGATGAAGGCCGTACTAACACCGACGTGTTGAGGCGACCTTTTAATAGGCGATGGAAATGACGCGCTGCGCTGAATCACGGCCTTTGTCCGCATCCACCTCCATGCGAAGAAGGTAAATGCCTAGAGGCAGGATCTCGCCTTGGCTGTTGCGACCATCCCAGATAAACGAAAAGCGGCCGCTCAGGTTCTCGCTCCTGTGTATCGTTTCTAGTTTCCTGCCTGACAGGTCGTATAGCTCCATAGCTACCGACGCTGGGCTCGTCAGATTTAGCAGGTCGTAAACGATCCGCACCGCATCGTTAATCCCGTCTCCATTGGGGGTAAAAGCCGCGGGGGAAAGCCGCATCGTCCAGATCGTCTCCTGGCGCAACTGGCTCAGGTCCACCTTCAGGGTATTGGTGTCAGTTAGTGGGTCCGCATCGCCAGGTGCTACTGCCTGATGCATCTCGTGTGGTCGCGTACTGTCGAAGACTCGTCCCGCAAAGATAGTACTGAATTTGAACACCTCTGCCCGAAAATCTAATTCGATCAATTCACCTGTGCGCTCGAAATCGATCCTCGGGATCTGCACGGCAAACCCGTTGTCTGTTAGGTGCCTTATCTCGAATTCCACTGGGGTGCCGCTGATGCGCACCGCGTCCACTCCTTTAAGGGCTCCGGGCACGTCGATCTCGATACTGTCGAAACCTAGGTCATCGGGTGCAATTTGAGGACGTAGTTTGTAGGTAAAATTGGACTCTTCACCCGCAGGCACTGCCACTGGAGTGATCTCAGCGAGAACTTGACTGGCCACCGGCGGTACCGACACCCCAAACTGAAGGTAATCCAGCCGGGCACCAGCCTGCACCGCAGAGGTGAAGTCGATTTGGAACTGGATAAACTGCTGTGGTTTGGAACTCACTAGGGAGCTACTCATGGACTTGAAGTCGTATGGGGCTGACCAGAAGCTCCAGTTTTCACCGTCATGGGTAATCCCTGCCTTTTCATTAAACGATAGTTTCTGGTAGGTTTGCCTAGTCAGGTCTGCGCCGTTGGCATCTAGGCGGGTGCGCTCGCTGCCGCGCTCGGTGACGCGCCAGTACGTGTTCGGTTCGCTATCGTCGCCGCTGCGCGACTTTAGATCGATTCTGGCCTCTGGGTCAACGCGGCCGGACCATGATATCCTTCCCAGAGTGGCCGGAGTGCCCAAGTCGATGATATTAGATACATAGCTTGCAAAGGGTGCATAGCCGATTCCGTAGATCTCGAACTCGGCGATCTCCCAGACATTGCGGGTGTTTTCGAAAGCCTGAAAGACCAGTTTGCGGGAAGGCATCTGTGGCAGTTGCAGATCGACGACGGCTTCGGTGTTTTCTCTGATATCGTGGATCAGGTCGAAGTCGCCGGCACTCTGCGTGGGACAACTGGGGCACACGCGGAAGAGTACGTTAAATTCTCGCGTGCCATCTTTGAGTGAATCCCCGTCGCTGATGCCGATCTTGAACTTCTGCACAAATCGGTCGCTTAGGAACTGGTCGCGCGGATAGAAGCGGACCCTGTGGAGGATCACCCTACCGCCAAAATCGAAAAGCAAATTTTTTTCGGTGGCCGAATACGAGGCGAAGCGGCCGTCCCCTAGGTAGATGGTGCTCGGATCTCGGTCGAATATCAAGGCATCTTCATCGCCGTGCTTTTCCCAGCCGCGGAAACTCAAGTTCTCTATCTGGCCACCGCGCTCCTCGATCAGCGGCGTGAGATTGAGATTGGGATCAAGGCGCAGTGGAGAGACCGAATCGGGACTCACCTGGACCAATTCCGCTTTGCCGTACAGATTCTCTTCTATCGCTTCCCAAGATAGCTGCACGAACTCGTGCGGCATCTCCTCCTCGGGAGCAGGCAGGTGTTCGCCGCCGATTCGATATATGGTGAGGGCTATAAGGCGCTCTCCATAGCCTGCACTGAGCAAGACCAGCAGGGCAACCAACAGACTGGAAAAAAAACGCTCTCTCGTCACGGCCGCACTTCTTACTCCTTTTCTCGGCAACCGGATCAGTCGCCGCAATAGTTTGTAGCAAAGTCTTGCGCTGGTCAGAGCGCAGTTTTGGCCCCCAAGGCAGATCAGTAGCTTACGCCTACGGAGCGCACGACGGTCTCGTCCCCGACGACCGCTCCGAATGTATTAGCAGCGATCTGCAGACGAGCAAAGTAGATTCCCGGGGGTACCACCATGTTCTTATTGTCTCTGCCGTCCCAGCCGATCTCATAACTTCCCGTGCTCAAGGGGCGTTGTTCGGCTAGGTGCCGCACTGCCCGGCCGCTGAGATCGTAAACGGTCACTTCCACCGGGCTAGAAGCGCCCAAACGAGTGACCCGGAATGAGAAAACCACCTCGTCGTTAATCCCGTCGCCGTTGGGGGTGAAGACGAGGGGCTGCACCTCGATCCCGGTGATCAGCTTTTTGATCTTGAGTGTGCTCACTATCGTGGTCGTGTTCCCTTGGACCGCCGCTAGGACATCGCCCGGGTCTGCCCTCTGCCAAGTGTCCTCGCCTTGAGTGCTGTTGCGCACGGCCGGACGCAGCACAGCGCCCGAAGCAAAGAGCGCGGTCCTGAAGTCGAGCCGCAGCAGGTCAATGCCCTGATTCGGCCTTATCCTTGGAAAGGATAGACGTAGGCTGTCGGCTTGGGTGGGTACAACGGAGACTCCTTCCACGGCCAATTCCCCATCATTCCTGTACAAACCTACGAACTGTAGGTTCATATCGGATGGAGCTACGAGGAGCAATTCGTCGAAGCCGGAATCTCTGACGGAAAACTGTGGCTCCAAGTAGAGCGAAAAGACTTGCTCCGTTCCTAGCGAGTCCACTTGAAATGGCGCGATCTCGCCGACTAGTCTGCGGACTACGGGATCGACGAAGCGCAGACGAATCGATTGGAGTGCGGCGTGGAGTTCGGGATTTGCTGAGAGCAGAGTCGCCCGTATTTTGAGGAATTCTCGCGGCGAAGGCGAAGTAATCGGGCTGCCCGTCGCCTCGCTGTAAGGCTCGCTCCAGTCGCTCCAGTCGCTTCCCGGTACATCTTCGGCAATGATATCACCTCTGAAAAGCGACAACAGGTCTTCGTATTTTTCCTTAGTTAGCTCAGTGCCGTCTTTGTGAAAATAGTGCAGCTTTTCATCTAGTTGACTGCCGCTGCGCGTCTGAATCAGCACCTCCGTACCTAAGGGAGTATCCGCCTGCCACTCAATGGAGAGCAGATTGCGGCTGCCTCCCAGACGGATCAGATCCGACTCTAGGAAAACCCTCGGTTGGAAACCTTCTCCGTAGAGCTGTAGTTCGGCTAGTTGGGCGCTTCCTTCCAGACTCGATAGAAACCATCTCAGTCTGAAGAAGCGCGCCGCTACCTGCGAGAAGGTATTGACTTCAAAATCCTTATAAGCGATCTCGTGCTTGCGCTGCAGCAGTTTGTTCCACTTCAGACTGCCGTCCGGAGCTAGGGAACCGTCTGAGATCTCCGCTGTATATTCGGCGAAAGACTGTCCCTGGAAAACCATTCGGTGCGTATCGATCCAGAAATGCGAACCCAGATCGACGACTAGCTGCATCTCCTCGCCGATTCTGGTCGGGTCTGGAACACCCCAGGGCAGGCGCGACTTGCTGTTTGGGTCGCCATCGACGAAGTTGCCGGTTGCAGCAGCCGGCTGAGTGGTCGATAGCCGACCGCCTCGTTCGATAGCGCCGCCAACTATCTCATCGCCTTCGCTCCATACTTCTACTTCTGATAGACGGGGTCGCTCGCGCCGGAAATGGCGAACGTCCCCTTGCTGCTCCACCGACAGTTGTTCATAGACCTCTTTCTCGACTCTGAAGCTGCCTCCGTCGGGCAGACGCTTGTAGTATTCCATCGCACCTCGATCGGGGGCCGACAGAGCATTGTATTCTTCCTGAGTAAGTTCCTCGCTGCGGTCTAGGTTGCTGCCGCTGACGAGTACCTGAAATAAGCGCACGGCCTGCCCCTCTATTTCGCTGTCTGTTAGATCAATTTCGAAGAGCCTTTCGCTCCTGTTGGGCTGCAGGGTGCGAATCGCGGTCTTGAAGGTTGGGCGCGGAAACTGGGGCCGTTTCTGCCCGTCGGTTACGAGCAGTTCAAACAAGAGAAATGGATCTCCCTCTTGGGCGAATCGCACCACTATCTTCTTAGCGAAGACGAGCCTCCCCAGATCGACGGTGAACCACCACTCCGAAGCGAGATTGTCTGGGTTCCGAGGAGGATCGGGCTCCCAGTAGGTACTCGGGTCGCCATCTAGAACGTGGATTACATCCTCTGGATTGGAGCCGGCTTGGATGGCATCGGTCAGACTGATTTGCTCGGGATCTTTCTTGGTTAAATTACCCGGAGGATGACGCCGTAGAAATTCAACTATATCCTCCACCGCGTTGGTCCCTCGCCGCAATTGACGGGGCCGTACTGTGCCTGTGGTAGAAATCTCCACGGTTCCCGCGGGAAACTCCCAGTTCTGCCAGTGATTCCGGGTATTGACGAGGACCTCAGTTCTGCCGATCCGATGTCCCCGCTGCTGAGCCCAGCCTATCGTACCGGTCAGCAGCAGAGCCAATGCACTGAGTCGGCAGAGCCACAGAATATGTCTCATGTTTTCCAGTCCCTTTTCTCAATGCGGCAGGCCAAGAGACCCTCCCTTCTTACAAGCCGGCGAACATCGATAGGAAGGCCAATCCCGAAGTCCGTATCTTGCGTTCATCAGTGGCCGCTTCTAAGGAGCGCCTGTCGTAGCGCAGCCCCAACTGCGTGGTTAAAGAGTACCCCAAGTACGGATGGGTAGTCGATAGTTGCAGGGCGAAAACGGTGCCGCGAAAATCCCCGGTCAAAGTGCCAGTAAGCAGATTGTCCTCCTTCCCTTTGAGATTGTAGAATAGCCTCTGCTCCAAGCCTAGCTGGACGCGGGTATTTTGCAAAAAAGGCACTTCGGTTAACAAGAAAAAGAGCGCATCCCAAGTCCGCTGCGTATCCTCGTTTTGCTCAAAGGGCACGACGTGTAGGAACTCACTTTTGAATCTGGGCAAAAACGTTAGTTCTCTCCAAGTTAAATTGCAATCGACTTTGTCAATCAGCCCTACTATCCCGGAAGTCCGGCGACCATCGAGACGCTCCGCTCCCAAGGGATCAAAATCCACTAGCCGATTCTCCTGTTCATCTAAAAAGACATTCCCTGCTTCGTCCAGCGAGAATTCTTTGTCGATCTCTCGCTGTCTGAAAACCTCCCACTTGAATCGGTGCAGCGTACTCCACTGACGCGGGCTGGCATATTCCCAATCGATGTAGAATGTATTGATCCAAGTGTTCTCCGCAGATAGTGGATCGGGTACGGCCACATTGCTGCCGCTGGTCTCTCCGGCCTGTCCGAACAGCGTGCGGGACATGATCCACTGGGAGAGTGGATCGGGAATATCGTCCTCGGCCTTTTTGAGCATATCGAAAAGCCGGACCTTTCCATAGGTCGGCCAGTTCCTTTCTAGGGTGAAGATGCCGTAAGTAGTTTTATTCCTGCGGTCGGTCTTTCGCTGCACTTGGTTTAGATGCCCCAGAGTTATTTTGACTGCGGGATTGACTTGGACGCTGCTGTAGAGGTTGTAGCCCCAATGGTCTTTTTTATACGGATAGTCTGGCAAGTCGTCGTTTTCGAAGCGGTCAATCCAGCCATTGTTGTTCAGGTCGATGCCGAAGAGGAACTCGGGGCGGTCCGAACTGTAGCGCAGAAACGGTTCGTCGTAGTCGGGGAAGAAGTTGGGCCGCTCGCTGTTGCTGTTCTGGTTGAAATCGGAGATGAAATCGCCGTTCTCATCGTACCCGGGAAAGACTGCCGGATCGGGTACGCCCTCCTCGCGGATCGAGAACGCCGTCTGACCTGGGATCGGGATCAGGCTGCCCTGATTGAAACGAATCTGGTCTGGATGGCGGTCGTTGTCGTCGTTGTCATCGACGAAGTCGTACAGACGGTTTGTGGCCTCGGGTGAAAAGTCAACTATGCCACGGCCATCTACTGGCTTGACGCTGGTGCTGTATTCGTCGTCCATGCCGAAAGCCTCGGCGAACAAACGATAGGGGCCGACGCGTTTGGTTAGGTTGATCATCCAGCCGACGGCCTCTCTGTCGCCTGAAGTCCCGGCAATGGCCCGGTGTTTTTCGCGGTTGATGGCCGGATATTTGCGGTACCGGGTACTGAGATTGAACTCACCGTAGAAATCGAAGCCATAGAAATTTCGCACTTCGGCAGTAATCCCGTAGATCAGATTGGCGGTAGGTAGGCCGTAGTCGAAAACCACTTGGCGCTGGTTCAAGCGGTTCTTGATATTGCCGATGGCGCGCTCGACTATGAGAAATTGCGGCTGGCCATCGAGGTTGGTTTGCCGGTCGGAAGTCACCTCGACTCGGTAGTCGTTGGCCAGCACCAAGCGGAAGCGCACGTTGCTGATGGCGTTTATTGCGTCTTCGGCTTCTGCTAGAGTCAGCTTGAAATGCCGCTGCATCAGGAAACGCAGGCTGCTCTCTTCGCTTTCGGTCTCTCCAGGACTCAGGACGTATTTGAGGGTGATACTTTCGGCTCCGTCAGCCGTCAGGAACCCGTCGCGCACGCTGCCGCCCTCGCGTGCAGCGCGGAATCCGATGCTGCTGCCTGTGATGACCGTATCGATGGGCACCACCTGCACGCTGTCGGCGACCTCGATCCGCTGAAGCAGGGTGGTCGCGATCTCCACATCCTCGCTAAAGAGCATAGCCCCACCTTCGTCGTCCTCTGGAGAGTCGTCGCTGAGACGGACGACCAGCAGGTTTGTTTGCTTGCTTAGCTGCCCCACAGTCAGCATGCCCTTAAAGGGATTGTCCCTGAAGCTTTCCCGCGAGCCGCGGACGTTGTGAGAATTCACGGCGGTCAGGCCCATAGTCAGGAAATCGGTTAGATCGGCTTCGAATCGTCCTGCTGAAAGGTTGGTGGAATTAGACAGGGCCACTGTGGGGGCTAGATAATCAATCTCGACGATTGGAGCCGAAATTCTGGAAAACAGCCCGGTGGCCCGAAAGCGGTCGCCTACTAGGCTGGTTGCAATCCCGTTAAAGCCGGCCTTGCGGAACGTCATGGGAGTTAATGTGGCGTTGATCTCGTCGCCGATGAGGATTGAGTAGCCGTAGTCCCCGCTCCTGTCTTTGCCGATGACTAGGCGCTGAAACCAAGTTTCGTAGCGTCCGGGCTTGGTGAGTTGACTGCTCTGGAAGGGACGCGGACGGGTCTGCCGCCAATCATAGACGATCCAGCCTCGGGTGACAAACGAGCCGAAATCGTCGTAGAAATGAATCCCTTCAAGTTGGCGTTCTAGATAGCGCCGGTAGGGCTCTCGGGCGTAGTTGGTGTACTGCCATTGGCGTCGGCCGTACTCGGCGAATAATTCTTGGGGCAAATACCACCGCTGCACGCTTGGGTCCAGGGCTTCTAGCAAAATGCTCGGACCCACCGCCGTATAAGTCGTCTGTCCGCTCGTCCGCCGGCCCAAGCGGTTGCCGTAGTCCTCTGCGGCGGCGAGAGGCAGAGCTAGGACGACAATTAGCGTAAGGGCTCCCAAAAAGCGGCAAATATGTAGCGCGATGCCTGGTGTCATGGTCACTCTAAACCGGCATAGACCGTTATGAAAGTGACGGTTTCGTTGCTAATCTTTAGGTCCTTTTCGAATAGAGACGGATTGGCGCGTGGATCTTTGCGCATCACCCGCTCCGCTCCAATGCGGCTAAAGCGCAGGCCCAGCAGGGTGGTTAGCTGGTAGCCTTGGTAGGCCGAGGAGTTGGCTAGCTGGACGGCGATGGTAGTTGAGTTCAGATCTCCAGTCTGGCCAGCGATGCCTTGGTCTAGCATCTCCTTTTCATCCACCCACAGATCCCGGAATCGCAGAACTTCCAAACCCCCTTCAAGGACGGTATGTCGCAGGATGGGCAGCCGAGCCAGCAGCAGGGCCGTGCCCGTCCAGCTACGGTGTTCTTGCTCTGCGGCGAGGAAGGGCGTGCGCCGCAAATATTCGCTTTTGAACTTGGGCTGTAGATCGAAGCGGCCCAACCCGTACAAATAGTCGATCTTGTTCACCAGGCCGAACAGACTGGATCTATCCCGGAGAGAACGTCCCTCGATATCGCGTGGGCGATCCTCTTGCTGATGGAAGGTTTCGTATTTGAGTTTGTTGACGAAATTGAGATGCTCAATGCCCTTGTAATCAAACCCGAGCCAGAGCGTGTTGATATAGGTATTCTGGGCTGGCAGCAGATCGGGCACTAGGGGCTGGATGACCGCCGCTTCTATGTAAGGTGCCGGTTCGCGCCGGTCGTCCGCGATAGCATCTTCTGCCCGTTTGAGCATATCAAAGACGCGCACTCGCCCCAAGCTAGGGTAATCGCCATCAAAGGTCAGCAGCAGGTAGTCCGTCCGGTTCTGACGACCCTCTGATGGCTGCTCCTCATCCGTGCGCCCGATGGTCAGGCGCACATCCGGCGCGATATGCACACCGGCAAACATATTGTAGCCGCGGCGGTCGGGCTTGTAGGGATAGTCGGGCAAATCGTCGTCTTCAAAGCGGTCGATCCAGGCGTTGTTGTTTAGATCGATGCCGAAGAGGAATTCGGGGCGATCTACTTCGTAGCGCAGGAAAGACTCTTCGTAATCGGGAATAGTGTTGGTTACTGCTTCGTTGTCGTTCTGGTTGAAGTCGTTGATGAAATCGTTGTTCTCGTCCCACCCCGGAAAGATCAGCAGGTCGTTAAGCGTGCCGAAGCGAATCCAGTCGGGGAAGCGGTCTTGGTCGTCGTTATCATCGACAAACTCGTACAGATAGCGCTGAGTATTGTCGTACTGCACATCGCCTCTGGAGTCCACAATGAATGCCGTAGTAGAGTAGGCTTCGTCAAATGAGTATCCCTCCGCATAGAAGAACCAAGGATAGGTTTGTTTGGAGAGGTTGAAGTTCCAGGCGTCGGCGTCTTGAGAGGATATCTTGTGCGTCTCGTTGGCACTAAAGAGCGCGGCGTTAGGATACTGGGTAAAGCGCTTGTTGCGATCCCACTCTCCGTAGAAGTCGAATCCCCAGACATCGACCCCCTCTATGGAGAAGCCGCCTACTAGGTTGGCCGTGGGTAGCCCATAGTCGAAACGGACCCGCTGCAGGTTGGAGGTGTCTTTGATATTGCCCGGTGCCCGGCGCACAGTCGCTAGCGCGGGTCGAGCGCTGTCGATGGTCTCGGGGCTCAGCGGAGGGATCGGCGTGTCGTGCCGGCCGCTTTGTCGGTCCGACCACATTTCTATTTTGAAATCGTTTCCTACCAGATAGTCAAACTCCACCTTGACAATGGTGGTGGGATCTGGACCGATATAGCCTGGGTCGTTAAAGTCGTAGTTGAGGACGATGCGCTCCTGTCCATCGGCGGCTAGAAAGTCTGGACGGACAAATCCCCCGAAGACGATGGGCCATTCGGCTCCGGGCCGCGTGACTTCCTGGAGCGTAAAAACACTCTCTTCATCGGTTTCGAAATCCCGGCTGACGATGCGCATGTCGTGGTTGAAAAGAGCCGTTCCCCCCTCGCCATCTTGGGGCGAATCGTCGCTGAGGACGACGGCGATGGCCGTCAGCGGGGTACTGCTCTGGCCGTTGGTCAGATTGCCGGCAAAGAGATCGCCGCCGAACAGGTCGAGGGCTGTGTTGGCATTGTGGGCGTTGACCAGAGTTGCTCCCAGCTCTACGAAGTCACCCACTTGGAAGGTAGCGCGACCGCCGAAAAAGGTCGTCTGATTGGTGCGCACAACAGGTTCGCGGGTCGCTCCAGAGATAGGATCGCTGATGCGCGAAGCCAGAATGGTGGCGTGGTACTTATCGGAGGCAAAATCGAGCTGTACCCCGTTAAAAGTGGGTTTGGAGAATGTCATGGGGGTGAGCGTGGTGCGGATGCGATTGCCCACAGTGATTGAGTAGAAGTACTGCCCTTTCGCATCGCCGCCGATAGTCACTGAATTGAACCAACGGCTGAAACGAGTGTCTTGGAAAATGCCGCTGCCCAGTTGCTGGGGCTGATTCTGGCGCCAGTCGTAGATTAGCCAGCCGTGGCCGATGAAATTGCCGTAGAAATCGTAGAAATAGCCGCCTTCTAGCGAGGTGTTGACGTAGCGCTGGTACGGATCTCTGGCATAGTTGGAATATTCCCACTGGCGCCAGGAATAATCGAGGAAAAGCTCTTGGGGGACATACCACTTCTTTACGGCCGGATCGAGCGCTCCGAATAACACGCCGGGGCCCCGAGGCTCAAAACTCACCTTACCCCCGCGTTGCATGCCGATGCGAGAATCGTAGCTCTGGGCATCCAGCATCCCGGCGCAGAGCAGGAAACAGGCCAGGCCGATGAGGAGACAGTTCTTGGCGATGTTCACTTTAGGTCTTCCTCTCCTCGGTTGAAGTTTCTGTCGCGTTTAGACCAAACCTAATAGACCACACCAACCAAGCCCGCTTCTTCTACTTTACCCGTCCCGGCGGTCAGAGAAACGCTAAACACGTAGTGCCCTGGCGGCACGAGATTGCCTTGCTCGTCTCTCCCGTCCCAAGAGCGGGTAAAGCGGCCACTGAGGTCCTGATCTTGGTAAAGATTCCTGACCCGACGGCCGGCTAGGTCGAAGATGCGCACTGCTACCGGCGAGAGTCGCCGTAGGCTAGTAATATCGTATTGGATAAATGTCCGGTCGTTGAGGCCATCCTCGTTGGGGGTAAAGATAGCCGGCTCGGCTTTCACGTTTATGAGCAAATCTCCGACGAGGGGGCCGGCTACGGAGAGATTGCGGGCCACTGGAGCACCCACTGGCTGCTGATCGATATCGGCAAAACCGAGTGGACTCAAATCGGCCGCGTTGCCCGCAATGACCCCTTGGCCGATGGTCGAATTCGCTTGGCTGTGTCGGGCCCGGCCGGTAAAAGTTGTACCAAAGCGCAGGACGGTTCCCGTGAACGCCACTTTGAGCAGTGCGCTGTCCTCGACGATGGGGTTAAAGGCAATGACGAAACCGTCCTCGCGCACCTCAAGAACGCTGAAACCGTTCTGGGATAGGGGCAGTTCATCTAAAGAGGCGTTTGAGAAGTCGGCTTCCTGCACGGTACCATCTACTTGCTCTATTTCGATCCGTCCAATTGATTCAACCCGCACTGGCGTATCGATTTCGAAGCGATCAAAACCTCGGTCCTGTCCAGGCCTAGAGCGGTTCCGCACGGCGTACATAAAGTCAGTCCTTTGCCCCAAAACAGCCGTGCGCGGCGCGATCTCGGCGACCAGTTCCGCGGCAAAGGGAGGTGATAGCACTTCGAAAGCCAGACCGCCAACGCCGGTAGCGGCACTGAAATCGTCGCTGAAAAAGTCGATGGAGAACTGGAAATAGCGCCGGGGCACGAGTGAGAAGACCTGGACACCCAGACCGGTGTCCTCTAATTCCTCTTCGCTGGCAACGACCCCAGCACGTGCCTGGGGAGGAGACCAATCGCTCCAGTTGGTCAGGTCGTCGCGAATGCCGCCTTTGTCGTCATTGCTCAGTCTGGTGTAATCTCCCTGATCGATAACGATCAAGGCCTGCTTTTCCAAGGGTAGCTCCTTGAAGACTCGAAAGGCTTCCCGCGCGTCGATTGCGTCGTTGTCTAAGACGGTCTCGATCAGCGTTTTAAGTTCTTCGTCCTCTACATCTTTAGCCTGTTTCCACGGTACCTCTACTTGGGAGGTGTTGATGCCTCCCCGGTACACACTGCTGATGATCCCGGTATCGGTGCCCGTGCCGCCGCCTACCCGGAAGAGGCGCTCACCGGGACGAATTTTGTTGAATTCGATAGGCTGCGGGTCCAACCCAGAACGCGTACGGACCTCCACTTTAGACCGCTCTGTGTCTTCCACCTTCTCCTCCAGCCAGCGCAGCTTGCCCACCAGCGCGAGGTCGCCAAAATCGAATACATTCGAAACGTAGCGAGCTTCGGGTACGAAGCCGGTGCCGAAGACCTGAAATTCGGCGATCTCAAAACCGACTGTAGTCAGGGACTTTAGACGGATAAAGCGGACGTACTGTGGCTCTATGCTGACGTCCACCACCGCTTTGTCGTTCTGCGTTTCGAGGACCACGGTCTCAAAGATCGGCACTCCTTCTAGCTGGGTCTGTGGAGTGCCGTCGTTGACGAAGAGTTCGAAACCCCGGATAAAATTGTTCTGAAAGGGAAAATCGGGAGCTGGATAGTCGGGGTCAGCATTGCGCGGGAAGAATTTGAAGCGGTTGATTCCGAAGCGAGATCCTAGGTCGAGATCGATGATAACGCCCAGTAAGGGAGAAGCTTGGCGCATATCCAAAGCCGTAGTTCCGTCGTCGTCGATCATTCTGGCGAACTCGGCTCCACGGGAGGAGTTGAGGGAGAGGATGCTGCCGCCCCGCTCTTCGCTGTTGGCACCGACGGCGATATTGGCTGTGATATCGGCGCGTTGCGGAAAGATCCAGTTGGGCCTGTCTTGGGGGTCAAAGTCGATGACGCCGCCCGGCGCATTGGTACGCTCGACAGTGCGGGCGGTGCGGATGACGGTGGCCGGAATGCTGCCGCCGCCGCTTTCCCAGCCCAAGCCCCGACTGCCACCCACGACGACAACTTCCGCCGCGCACCGACTAGTTATCGGGACGAGCGCGGCTAGTCCTGCTAGGACTAGTCTGGATAAGTGTGATTTTTCAAACACCTCAAACCACCTGGGTCTAGGGCCTATATACTGCCAAAAAGAGGCTTAGAGGACGCATTAAACCCACCTAGCATCGATGTTTAGGCAATATAAAGAGAATCAAGTAAAAACTTCAAATAAATTGAATAAATTTAAACCAATATAATGATCTCCCCTAAAGCATTTGCCAATAGAGTTTATTTTTAACAGTGGGGACCAAACGGTCCTATGGTTTTAGATAGGAGTGAAGTGCTTGGAAATACGTTCGTTCTTATCGAGGAGCTTTTCGGCTGTGCTGCTATCGGTGATTAGACAGTTGCCCCAGCCTCCTTTTAACATAGCGCGCAGAGCCTTGACCTTAGGGAGGCCGTAGGCTAAGATGACGACATGTCTGTTCCGGCTTCTGGCCGCTTTTTTAATTTGGTCAGGTGCGACCTTGAGGATCTTTTCGTCTAATTCGCAGACAACGTGCTCTCCTTCGACATCGAAAGCCGAGTAAGCACTGATGCCGACGATACCCCGATCCTGTAGCTTCTTGTAATCTATGCCTAGATCGTCCATGTTTTTCCTGTTGGTCCTAGAAAGGGAGCGACCCAAAGCGCCAACACCAAGGAAGAAAACATCAGCTTTCGAGGCTGCTTTCAAAGTATTCTGGGCCTTCTTCCTGTAAATAGGTAGATCCTTGTCTCTGGGGCCTGGTAGGATATGGGGATTCATCCGCGTTGCCCCGAACTGGACTAGCAGGCAGTTGACTAGCAGGTTCACGGAAGTATAGGGGTCGTATTGGGGGCCGCCAGCGACACTGTATACCTCGATCTGCGAAAATGCCCGGCGCAGTTCCTCTATCATGCAGAAGATCGTCTCTCCCCCATCGAGGGTGATATGGATCCCATCGCGAGCAATGGCTTCGAAGTAGCGGGCTGCTGCTACGCCGATTCCCCGCAGGCGTTCTCGCTCAGATATATTTTTCGAAAAGGGTACCACGATGGCGTTAGGGGTTGGAATGTCTGGAGAGAACAATTCTTGGACATGGGCAGCCAACACATTCTCTTTGGGCATGGAAATCAAGTTTTGCACAAAGCCATTCTTTTTTGCCTGTGACAGGATCGTGTTCACTAGGCCGGGACTAATGCCCATCTCTTGAGCTATGTCTTTTTGTTTCTTGTGGAAATGGTAGTACTTGATCAATATTGACGCCATGCGTGCCATTTCGCTGTCGTTGAATTTGGTGTTTTTTAACATCCTGAATGACTCCAAAACTGAGTTTTATATCCCTGACCTAGCCAATTATCCACCGGATCGCCAAAAATTTTCTAGACATTTGATCGCATGAAAAAAATCAATAGATTTGAAAATTTTAACCAGCTATTCTTTGCAAAACCAAAAGGATCTAAGCAGTGCTTATGCAAAAATACCTGTTGACCTTTCTCATGGCAGCTAGTTTGACCATCGCCTTCGCCGACGATTCTCGCCTGTTGCCGGAGGCCGGATCTATCCTCGCCATAGTAGGAAGCGAGGAGATCTCTCCTGCGGAGTTTAAGGCGTTCAAGTCTCGCGTTTCTGCCGGTATGCAAGTGGGTGAGACTCCCCTAGAAATCGGTAGGAACCTGCTGGAAGCCCTGATAGACATGAAACTCCTGCTCAGGGAAGCACATGCCCAGAATATCGCTAGCGATCCTGTATTCCAGGAGCGGATGGACGAGCAGGTAAAATCCCGCCTGCTCAAATTATATAGAAAAAGACAGATCGTTGACAAGGTGCTAGTTACCGATGAAGAGCTACACAGGCACTATCGCGCTACGCACAGGGACCGCGCCCTCCGCCTAGGTGGAATCATGGTCGAGACTAGGGGGGAAGCTCAGCAGGTCGTCGCAGCGCTCGAAGCAGGAGCCGATTTCCAGCAACTTGCCCGCGAGCGCTCATTACATCAAGACACCGGGGAGCACGGCGGGGATAGTGGCACATACAAGCTGAGGGACCAAACAAGGCCGACCATAGCAGAAAAAGTTTTCCATCTAGAAATAGGAGGAATCTCAGAACCAGTGCCTTTTTCCTACGAAGGCCAAAAGGGATATGTCGTTTTTAAAGTTCTAGACGCCGTCCCGGTGCCGCTGGAGTCGTCTGAACAGAGAATAAGGGAAGAGTTGATATCTTGGAAAATGGCGACCAGAACCCAGGCTCTGCTCGATTCGTTGAGAGAGGAATATGCGCCCAGGATCGTGTATCACAGGATTCCGCTGCTGAGCAATCTGGAGGCCGTAGATGGGTCTGACTTGTCCGATTCTACTGGCAAAAAAGCTCTCTGTACTTTCAAAGGGGGACAGATTGCGCTCGCCGACTTTCTCCAGAATGCCCAGAGGATTCGCATCTCTCCGAGGGAACTGGCAGACAGCAGTCGGGTCGTGGCTCTGCTGAAAAACATGTTCATACCGGAACGCCTCTTCCTCCAAGAAGCCAAGGCTCTTGGCCTAGATCAGGATCCGGAACTACTGGACTTTCTCAATAGGAAACGAGAGGAATTGCTCATCAGCCTTTTGCGGCAGCGCGAGGTGGATCAGCACACGACAGCTAGCGATGAGGAAGCTCAGACGTTCTTCGACGCCCATCCCGAGAAATTTACCTCTCCCGAAACGATCGTGGTGACCGAGATCTTGGTGCCTAGCGATTCCCTTGCCCATCGCCTTAAGCGAGAACTCCAGGAGGGAGCAGATGCGACCCCACTAGCCGTGCAGCACACTATGCGGGAGGGAGCCCTGCATCACAGCGGCAATCTGCGTCTCAACGTTTACACTCAAGCCTTTTATCCGATCATTTATGAAGCAGCGCAGCATTTAGAGGTAGGCGAAGTAGGTGGACCAGTGCCCACAGGGAAGGGGTATTCTGTGTTTAGGGTAATAGATCGAGGGCGGGAAAAAGAGCCCTACAATGCCGATACCCAGCGTCGAGCCCGGGCTTACGTGAAAATCGACAAGGCCAAGAGGGGCTATGTGCACTATGTCCGCGGTTTACGGCAGAAATACTCCGTCACCTTATTCGAGGAAAACGTGGCGGAAATGCAGCGGCTGGCGGAGGAGTGAAATTTCTCTACAAGTGCGCTGGCCAGCGGGGCAGTTCAGGACCTGATCAGGTCCTGACCGTCGTCGAGCCGCGTCAATAGACGACAGAGACGAGGCGCTGGCGTTGTTGTTGGCCGCGGTCGGTTTCTGCGATGAGGCGGACGAGGTAGGACCCCGGCGGCACGAGGTGGTCCCTGGGGGTACGGCCGTCCCACTCGACGGCGAAGCGGCCACTGGTGGCAGGGCCGGCGTAGATGACTCCCACCTCGCGGCCGGCGAGGTCGAAGACCGCGAGTTCTACTTGAATCGCATCCACTATATACAGAAGGTCGTATTCGATCCGCACGACATCGTTGCGGCCGTCGCCGTTGGGGGTGAAGACCGCTGGGTGTGGGGCGAGGCGGCCGATGAGCGGTTGGTCTAGGCTAAGTAAAGCTACTTGCAGGCTGCTGGTCGCCTTCGGGGTTACGGGCTGGGCAACTTCAAACGGGCGGGTGCTGTCGCGGATTCGTCCTGCAAAGTGGGTGCTGTACGCGAACACCTCGGCGCGAAAATCGACCTCAATCTGCTCATTGGTCCGCTGCTGGTCCATGCGCGGCAGCGCGACTTCAAAGCCCTCGGCGGTGTGCTGCGCGATGGTGTAGGCGACGTCCACTCCGCCGACCCGCACGGCCTCCACGGCTTGTACTTGGGCCGTGGTGGAGATAGCTAGGTGGTCGAACCCGAGATCGTCAGCGGCGATGTGTGGCTCTAGATAGAAAGTGAAGAGGGTCGGCGTCTGGGCCGGGGCTTGCAGCGGGTGGATTTGCCCGAGGGCTTGGGAAGCCGGCGGCGGGATGGACGCGCTGAACTGTAAGTAAGTGAGGTGCCCCGTCGCTTCGACGGTCGAGTGGAATTCGGCCCTAAATTGCGCGTAGCGGCGCAGTCGGTCGACTGGCATTGGCCCGCGACCTGCGGCAAAGGCAAAGGGCGCGTTCCAGAAGTCCCAGTCCTCGATGTCTGGGGTGAGGCCGGCCTGCTCGCCCTTTTGTAGGCGGTTGTAAGTACGCAGGGTAAGCGGTTGGCCAGCGGCACCGAAGCGGGTGAGCTCGTTGCCGCGGAACGTGCGTCGCCAATAGGTGTTGGGGTCGTCGTCGTCACCCGTGCGCGCACTCAACTCAATGCGTGCCTCAGCGTCGATATGGCCGCCCCAAGTCAATGCGCCTAAGGCGGCCGGTTGTCCTAAGTCGATGATGTTGGATGTGTAGCGGGAGAAGGCGGCTGGCCCGGCCCCGTAGATCTCGAATTCGGCGATTTCCCAGATGCCACGGCTATTTTCGGGTAGCTCGATGAACACCTGCTGGATGGGTTCTTCGGGCAGAGCCAACTCCATGACGGCTTGGGTGTTCTCGCGCACGCGGTGGACGATGTCGAAGTCGAGCGTGCTGTTGCGCCAGCTAACCGCGTACTCGCGGGTGCCATCGACGAGGGGGTCCCCGTCGCTGGTACCCAAGATGAAGCTCTCGACAAAGCGGGTCGCCGCAAAGCGCGGGCGCGGATAAAAGCGCACGCGATCGACGAAGAACCGCCCGCCAAAGTCGAAGACCCAGTACTTGCGCTGGGGGCCATAGCCGACGACGCGGAGATAGCGCCCATCCCCCAGATAAGCGGTTTCCGGATCGCCGTCGAAGATCAAGATGTCGTCTTCGTACCACTCCCGCCAACCGTTCCACTCTAAGATGAGGATGCGGCCACCGAGGGATTCTACGAGCGGTGCCAAGTTGACCGAGGGCGTTAGCGACAACGGACCGATGCGTTCTGGCTGCAGCGCGATCCACTGGGCTTGGCCGTGCTGGTTGGGATCAACGGCTTCCCATGATAGCTGCACGAACTCGTACTCGGTTTCCAACTCCGGTTTGGGCAGGTCGGCCCCGCCGATGCGATAGATGGTGAGCGCGTGAGATGGGAGGGCCACCGCGAGGTAGCAGGCCGCCCAGGAGTAGAGGATGCGTTGGTACGACACGGGACTACCGGGCCTCGCGCGCTAACTGACGCGCCTTTTCGCGGTGCGCTCGACTTTTTTGCCGGTGTCCCAATTGCTGGTAGGCGTCGCTGAGGTAGAGATGGGCGCGGCCATTGGCTGGGTCCAACTCGACGGCGCGGGCATAGGCGCGGGCGGCCTCGTCGAATTTGTCCAATTTCGCGTATGCCACTCCGAGGTTTAACTGCGCTGAGGCGCTGGTGGGACTGAGCCGGGCGGCCTCGGCGAAGTGGGCGACGGACCCGGCCAAGTCGCCCGTGCGGGCCGCGGCCAAGCCGAGTCCGTAGGCGGCCTCGTGCAAGCTAGAGTCGAGTGCGGCAGCGCGCAGCAGGCTGGCCCGAGCCTCTGCATAGCGTTGCTGCTTGAGAAGAGTCAGCCCCAGTCGAGCGTGACTGAGCGGGTCTTCTTCGTCGAGAGCGAGGGCTTGGCGGAAGCTCTCGGTCGCGGAGACCAGATCGCCCTGATAGGTGAAGAGGACGCCTAGGCTGCTGTGTGCGTCTTTTAGTTCGGGATTGATGGCGAGGGCATTTTGATATTCGAGGATGGCTTGGTCATACTGGCCTTGCAGGGCGAGGTGCAGGGCGAGGTTGTAGCGGGCCGTGGCCGAGCCAATGGCCACCGCACTCACCTCGGGTGGGGATTGCTCCGAGCCGATGCCCCGGTGGTGATGGCGGAGGATTTCCGAGCGCGCTAGGGCCTTTTCTCCTTGTTCGCGCTGCCCGGTGCGCAAGTAGAGCTGGGACAGATTGAAGTGAACTTGGGGCGAGTAGGGATTGAGCGCGGTGGCCCGCTCTAGGGCTGCTATGGCTTGGTCGTAGTGCCCTTGAGCGCGGTGCAACAAGCCGCGATGGAAATGTGCTTCGGCGTCTTCGGGCGCGTACTGCACGGCGCGTTGTAGGTGACTTAGGGCTTGGTCTAAGGTGCCTTGGCGTCGGTAGTACAGGGCCAGCTTCTTGTGGGCTGGCGCGAGCGTGGAATCCACCTGCAAGGCGGCCAGATAGGCGCGCTCGGCGAGGTGCGCGCTGTCGCGGTAGCTATACACGAGGCCGAGGTTGTAGTGGGTAGTGGCGCGTTGTGGATCGAGTTCGATGGCTCGTTGGAAGGCGTTCAGGGCTACATCGGTGTCGCTGTAGCGAGCCTCGGCGAATGCGCGGGTCATCTCGATGGCACCGAGTAGATCGTAGAGCTCGGGGTCATTGGCGTCGCGGGCTAGGCCGGCGCGCGTTGCTTCCCGCGCTTGCTCGTACTGGCCGACTTGCAGGTAGCAACGTCCTAGATAGCGATAGGCGGCCGGCGATGGGGACGGGGCTTGCACGGCTCGTTGCAGGACCTCAATTGCGGCTTGATACTCTTGGTTGTAGAAGTGCTGCTGGCCTTCGACTAGGAGGGGATCGTTGCGGGCGCAGCCCCAAGCGAGCAAAAAGAGCAGGAGCACGACCCAACTCAATTTCAATTGGGCGCACCAAGGGCGCGTTCTATCGCGTCTGCAAATTCCTCAACCGGGTGCTGCTCCCGCAGACTGCGCACGTAGCGCACGTAGCCGCGCTTGGACTTGTCGATCTTGATGTAAGCCGTGGCGCGGCGACGGGATGTGGCGTTGTAGGGATGTTTTTTCTGGTGGCGGTCGAGGACTTTGAAAACCGAGTGTCCACCCTGGACCTGCACTGGCCCGCCGACTTGGCCAACGGGTATCGAATGCGCCAAGTCGTAGATGCCCTGATAGTACGCCTTAGTATAGGGACTGAGGGTCAGGTGTCCGTCGTGGTGGTCGGCACCGGGGCGGAGGGTGTGGGCGCGAGCCAAAGGCGCGGGGTCGGCACCGGCGAGGAGTTCGCGCTTGAGTCGCTGGGCCAACGAGTCGGAAGACGCGAGAATTTCTACCACTTCGGTCGTCAGGGGCGCGGTGAATTTTTCCGGATGGCTATCGTAGAAGGCGCGGGCCTCCTCGGGGGTAGCTGTGACGTGCTGATCAACGTAGCGCTGCCGCAGGGCGTTGAGGAGCAGGTCATCTCGCTTGTCGCGGAGGCGCTGCTGTAGGTTGGGGTCTTCTTCTAAGCCGTGGGCCCGAGCCTCGGCGGCGAAGAGAAAGGCCGGGATGATCGCGGTTTCTAGGAGGAAGGCGACGCGAGCGGAGTCGGCCAGTTCCGGCCGGCCGGCGCGTATTTGCCGCGCCATCTGCATGAACTCATGGCAACTGATACGACCGCTGCGAAAGGAGACGAGAGGCTCGTCGCTCAACGCGGCTGGCAGAGCGTATAGGTCGCCCCCGGCCTGCTGGCTGTGCTGGTTGAGGGCGCGAATCTGCTCGGGGCGCAGCTCGGGGCCGTACGCGCCTTTGAGCGAGTCGAGGAGGGCTTGATAGCGGGCGGCTCGCTTGCGGCCAAAAATTTCCTCCCGCACCTTGTGCTCGGAAGCGGCGAGCGGTAGCGGCATCTCGTCGGTGACTTGAAAGACCGTGTAGTGAGGCTTGCCATCAAACTGGAAGCGGATGGGTGCGGATACCTCGCCCACGGCGAGGGGGAAGATCGCTTCGGCAATGGACGGTAGGACCTTGTCCTTGAGCTTGTAGCTCCCCACATCGCCGCCTTGTTCGCCGCTATCGCGGTGTAGAGAACGGCCCTTGGCCAGCTCCATGAACTGCGCCCCGTCGGCCACGGCCTGCAAAATTTCCTCGGCCTCTTCGCGGGTCTCTAGCATGATGCCGCTAAAGCGGAGGGCGCGATCGCGGTGAGTGGCTCGATAGTGCGCTTCCATCTCTTCATCCGCAACGACGATCTTTTGGGATATTTCGCGATGGGTGTACAAGTCGAGCAAGAGATTTTGGGCGAAAAAGGCCAGCTCGGCTTGAAGCGCGGGATCGTCGGCCAGCTGAATGGCCTCGGCCTCGGCGAGCAAGAGCCGCTTGTCGATCAAGCTGTTGAGGACGTGGCGGTTCTTGTCGAGCAGGGTATCGCCCTTTTTCATGCCCTCTGGGATGAGCGCACTGAACTCGGTGAAAGCTGAGAGAGTAATGGGGTCGCTGGCTACGGTCGCCAAGACGACATCCTGCGCCTCGGGTTGTTCGGGTTGATCATCGCAGGACGCGAAAAAAAAGGCTGAAAGACACAGGAACAGGAGGATGCGTTCGCACTGAAAGGGCTGGATCGAGGTCATTGAAAATTTCTTGCTCTAAGGGGTAGTATTCACTTATTTAACAGACCTAATTTAGAATTTGACGGATTTTTGAGCAACAATGCAGAGGGCGTTCGGCGTTGTGGAATGCTCTCTACAGCTTGTTCTGCTAATTACCTCATAGTTAAAGAGTTAGTTTATGCGAACAGCTTTTCGATCTGGTTACTTGGTGGGCGGCCTTTTGCTGGCTGCTTTGGCGGCGGGAAAATCAGCGGTTGCGGAAGTCGTGATCATCGGCGGTGCAGAGGGCCTGAGTTGGGAGAGCGGCGGGGGCGGTCTCCCAGCCGTGGTCATCCGCAGCGCGACTGCGATCGAAAAAACCAACGCCCCCGGGGGTGTCATCGATTTCGAGCCCGAGGGCCGGCTCCACTTCATTGCGCCCCAGCGCGCCGATACCACCCGCAACATAGCGGTCGGCGTTAACTCGCCATTGCGCGGCGGCAGTATTGAGTCGCCGAACAATCGCTCCATTAGCGGGGCTTTGGCCAATTTGATCGACAACGACGGCGACACGGCCTTGGACATGCGCGCTTCTGGGGGCACCCAAAGCGCCCGGGTACTAGGGCTAATCATCGACTTGGATCTCGGTGCCCGCTTTGGCCTCAACCGCTTCAAATTTTTCCCACGCAACGGCGACCCAGATTTTCCCTCAGTGGAATTCCCTTTCCAGAACGAGTTTTTGCGGGGGTATGAAATTTTCATCAATGATGGCACGCCGGAAAACTCCTTTGAAGGAGTGCCAATTTTGCAAACCGTTGCGGTCGAGACCCAAAACGACCAATCTGTGGTGGATGTGCGCATTCCTCCGCAATACGTGCGCTTCGTGCGGCTGAAGGTACTGACCGCGGCCGGTTTCGATCTGGCCGAGTTCCAGATTTTTGGCACGGGTTTTGTGCCCGAAGCGAGCTATGTGTCCAACATTTTTGACTTTGGCGACTTGGCCCTGTTCGGCAACTTGCGTTGGATCCAAGACGCGGAAGGCGATGCAAACCTGTCTGGCTTGCAGATTCGCACGCGTACAGGCGTGGATCCGAACCCGGTCGAATTCAACAAGGTCCGCCCGGGCGAGCGCATCTTCCGCGTGGGCGGCGGTGCCCGAGCCGGCAATCGGTCGGGTACTTCGACGGCCAATGTGGAGGTGCCGTGGAAGTGGGCCGATGATGTCGACGATGCCGAGTTAAAGGCTTTGATCGCAGACGTGTTGGACAACGACGAGGTAGATGTGCGCGAGGCGATTGGGGTGTTCAAAGATCTGCCGCTGGATGAGCAGACCCTCGTCACCCTCGACGAGGCCGACTACAGCGCGCTGCGGGGCGAAGACAAAGGGGTCATCCGCGACGATGTCAACAACTGGAGTGGCTGGTCACCTCCCTATCCGGCGTCCGGCATCGTCAGCCAAGATCAGCTCCCAATAGACGGTGCCGGAGTTCCAATCTCCTCGCCTGGCCCGCGGCGCTACTTTCAGTTTTCCATTGACTTTTTTAGCGACGATTTCGAGTCTGCGGCCGTAGTTGGCGGCTTGGCCTTTGACGTGATTTCGCCGCCCTTTGCCCAAGAGCTAATCGCCGAGATTTCGCCGCGCTCAGCGGCCGTGGGCAAGAACACCCGGTTTTTGTACGCGGTACTCAACAAGTCCTCTGGTCAGCAGCGCGGTTTTGACGCCTTTGAGATCGAGACTCCCTTGCGCGTCGAGTCCATCGGGCGCGTGCGAATCCAGCGGCCCGGCGGCGAGGTGCAAGAGGCGGATTTTTCTGGCGCGTCGTTGGCGAACTTGCCCCAGGCCAGCAATAGCATCTCCATCGACGAAGTGCACGACGACCGCTTTGCGATCTCTTTCCCGCTCATAGAAGAAGACGGGACAGTTTTGGAAGTAGAATTTGACAATGGGGTGCTGCGCTTTGGCACGACCTTTGTTGGCCGCGCCTTCAACCGCTCGGTCGAAACGACCATCGGGCAGGGCGTTGTGGCCGGCAATGCCGCCGATTTGAGCCTGTCTGGGTTTGCCGACTCCGATCTCCAGCCAGTGGGTACGCCGATAGAAGAAAACCTCTCGGTGGCCGTGCCCATCAGCAAAGAACTTTTGGCCAATGTGGCCGTGAATTCGCCGGTGTTTACGCCTAACGGCGACGGGGCCAATGACCGGGTCCTAATCCAGTACGACATCACCAATATCGCACGGCCTTCGCCAGTAGAAGTCTCGATTTTCGATCTGTCCGGCCGCTTGGTCCGGGCCTTAGTCGATAGCGAGGCCATCAGCGGCCGCTTTGCCCAGCCTTGGGATGGCCGGGACGACGACGGGGTGTACGTGCCGCCGGGGCACTATGCGTTTAGCGTCGCGCTGCAAGCCGGCACGGGTCAAGTGAGGAAAATCGGAGTTGTCGGGGTGGCTTACTAGTTACTCAAACATGTAGGGAGAGATGATTTGCAAGCGTTTAGACTATGGGGATTAGTTGGTTTGGCTGCTCTGATGCTGGCGGCTGGCATGGCTGAGGCCCAAGATTACGGTAACCGCTTGGGTCGCCAGCGCGGCGGGGCGGTCAGCTTTGAGCCGCGCGGCCCCGGGGTCTTGTTTGGTGCACTCGATCCAGCCATCAAGAAATGGTACATTCCCCAAGAGCTTTTCAATGAATACGGCTGGCGGCAGTGGGAGTACTCCAACTACGCTAGGGATGAGTTTCGGCGCTACGTCAACATCCACCGCGAAGGCGATTACTTCTACGACTTCTACGGCAACTTCATCGGCCGCGGTTGGCTGATCTACGACTGGAGCCAAAACCAGCCCGGGCAGCTCGGCAGCAGCATCTTTCAGAACGCCCGCTTTGACTCTTGGTTCAATGGGGTCACCATTGGCGGCGACTCGCAGAGCCAGTACTACTATTCCATTACGGTCGGCAATCTGCTGCGCACGACCCTCACGCCAATGACCTTTTCTAGGCCTCGTTACAATGGCGTCCAGATCGACTTCATGGCCGACAAATACGCCGGCACGATCCTCGCCTCGCGGATCAGCGACCCGATCTTGGGCGCGACCCAAGAGCCGGAAACCCGCACCAATACCACTACCATGTTCGGCGGGCGCGGCACGGTCCAGGTCGGCGACTTCATCGAGGTGGGCGCGACCCTAGTCGATGCCCGCAATACGAATACCACGCTCGACCTGTTCAGCGGCGACTTGATCGCCGGCAGCCTCACTTCCGGCCAGAGCAGCACTCCGCTGACGGCCATTGCCATCATTCTCAGCGACGACACGCCCGAGGATGGCGAGGGCGGAGCGGCTTTGTTCCGCGACAAGGTGCGCATCATCAGCCGCGACTTCGAGACGAACAAAGAACAGGTTTTCGAGGCGGAGGAGGTCGTCCGCGCCGGCGCGGAGTGGCCGATTAAATTCGGCGGTTTTGAGCGTCAGGGGTACACGGCCGCCGACGGTCACGAGCGCATCGTCCTCAACTACGACTTCAACGATCCGGCTTACATCGGCCCAGACCCCACCTCGATCGTGGCCGTGGAATTTGAATACGTCTTGGGCAATGACTTCAAGGTGGAGATGTGGTCTGACCGGCAGACGGGCCGCCGCGCCATGCCTGCTGCGCCCCTGAGTGCGGAAACCATAGATGCCACCGAGCCAGCACTGATTACCCTACGGCGAGCCGAAGGCAACGTAAAGGACATTTCCAATCTCCAGCTCGTCAAATTTGACTACGGTCTGCCGACGGGCAACCTAGTCGGCGGATTTACAGTGGAGGGCAAAGGGCTGTGGGGGTTTGACTTCTACGGAGAGTGGGACCGCAACAAGCGCTACTATCAGTATCCCAACGCCGCGCTGTTTACGGCTGGTAAAAATCACAAAATTTCCACCGAGCAGTCCGACGCTTGGTTTTTTAACCTCTCCCGTCAGTTCCATCCGTGGTTCTTCTTTGGCGAGGTCTATGCGATGGACGATGCGTATTCGACCACGGCTTTTTTGGTCGATGCCAACGGCGACATCCAATACGACAACTCCCAGCGCAACTTCTACGAATTCGTCGAGGACAACGACGACCAAGACCAATATCCCGACTGGATCCGCGCGGGTTCGGCCAACGACCGGCTCATCTTTCCTGGGTGGGACGAGAACAACGATTTTATCTCGGACTTCAACCAAAACGACAACGGCACGGTCAACAACCTCATTCCCGACTACGAAGAGCCTTTTTTGCGCTATGCGGTTGATCGGCCCGAATACCTCTTTGGCATTGACCTGAACAACAACGATTGGATCGACCGCTTCGAAGACGACGACTTGCCGGATTACCCCTACAAGACCGACCGGCAGGGCTATAATGTGTTCGCTGGTGCCGAGCTCGTGCCAGGGGCACGGTTGACTTTGGGACAGGCGGACGAGCAGATGATTTCGGCCGATCGCTCCAGCCGCGTCCAGTACGCGCTCTTTACCTTTGACCGCGATGTGCCGGGCGTGGGGCGCTTGCGGGTTTTTGACGCGCTGAAAAAGGTCGCCGACACCATTCCAGACGACCGGCGTGAACCCACGCCTTTTGTCGATGCTCCGCCGATCCAGCCCCTCGTTCCCGACATTCTGCCGGCCCAAGACACTTGGGTCAATGCGCTGTGGCTCGGGTTCGACTACGCGGGCATTGATCGGCTCAACATCATCAACAAGTTCAAGTACGAATTCTATCGCCAAAACCAAGACGATCCACGCGATATAGATGGCCGTCGTCTGCGGACCAACACGAGCTTCTTCGGCTTGATTAACAAATTCGACTACACCTACGACTTGGGCCGCTTCAGCCTCCAGCCCAAGTTCAAGAGCGAATACTTACGACGCACGCCGTTTTTGGTCCAAGAGGATGAGCGCAAGGAGTGGACCGGTAGCTTCGTGTTGCTGGGCCGACTGCCGGTGCTGAAGCACACCGTGTTGATGGGGGGAGTAGAGCAACTGCTGTTGAGGGATTTGATGCGCGACGAGGACGCTATGGTCGCCAGCGGCGTCACCACGGAAACGGGCGACTTGAGCAGCGTAAACGTGGCGGTGCAGCTATCCAATTCCTCGGACTACATGGGATATCGCCTGACGACCCAGATCGGCCTGCGCTACGGGCGCACCCAGACCGAGTTGGTGCTAGAGAACGACAGCGGCTTTGCCAAAGGCAGCGAGAGCAGCAATTCGACGACTAGCTTTATCACCGTGTACGCTGGAATTCAGTAATGGGCGCGCTGCGAGCTAAATGCGCGTTGCTCTTGGGCGCGGTGGTTCTGTGCGCCCTTGAGGTAGGTGCCCAGATAGACTACGGCAATCGCCTCGGCCGCCGGGTTGACGAGCGCCGCGTGTTCTCGGCCGCGGGCCGGTCGGTGCTGATCGACGCGCTGGACCCCACCATTCAGCGCTGGTACTTGCCGCAGGAATTGTTCACCGAGTACGGCCGCCGTCAGTGGCAGTACACCAACTATGCGCGGGAGCCTTTTCTCCGCTACGTATCGCGCAGCCAAGAGGGTTTCTACTTTTACGATCCCTACGGCGATCTGATCACCCGCGGCTGGCTCATCTACGATTGGCGGCAGACCCAGCCGCTGACTAGTGCCAGCAATCAGGTTACCAAGCGCGGCGAGTACCTAAGCTGGTTCAACCGCCTCATCATCTCCTCGGATACCAGTGGCGACTACAGCTATTCGATTGTGGTCGGGGACGAGCTTTTTACGACGCTGACGCCTCTGACTTTCCGCAAGACAGGTTTCAATGGTGTGGTGACTAGTTTGGCTACCCAGCGCTTGCGAGCGACCGGGTTGTTTTCGCGGATTTCGTCGCCGATCATCGACATCAGCTCGGATTTTCCTACCCGGCAGCTAGAAAACGCGACGAACCTATCCGCACTGCGCTTTGAGGCCGATATCGGCGATCACCTAACTTTGGGCACGACCTTTGTCAATTCCCACAGCAACAACGGGGCTTTGGAGAGCTTTCAGGAGAGCCCCTTTACGGGTTTGCTGACTTCGGGCCAGTTAGATCGGCGACTCGAATTACTGGTGGTGAGGCTGTCCGACGATTCGCCCGAAGACGGCGAGGGAGGGGCCGTGCTCTTCAGCGATGACGTGGAGATCACGATGACCTTGATGCGCGAGGTGGCCGCGGGTGACAGCGTGACCTTAGTTCCTCGGGATACGGTCATCACCGGCAGCAGCATTGGCTACCGACCGTTGCGCGATGGGGGCAAGGTGCGCGATGGCTTCCTCACGGCTGACGGATCCGAGCGCATAACGCTCAAATATCCGCTGGCAGTCGAAGATGGGGAAGACGAAGCTGGGACTTTGCGCCTGCTATTGCAGCAGAGCTTGGGGCTGAGCTTGGCCGAGGCCGAGGATGCAGTGACCGCGATCAAGAAGATACGCTTCCGGCTCATTCTGGCTAACGACTACCGGGTGGAAATAGCGTCTGACCGACAGACCAATCCGGTGGATCAGCCGCAATTTCTCCAGGTTGCGCGCGCAGCGGGCAACATCAAAAACCGCCTCAACCAACAAGAGGTGGCCTTTGACTACGGGCTGCCTACCGCGAGTCAGATATACGGCGTTACCGCTGAGATGCGCGATTGGTACGGGTTCGACTTCTACGGAGAGTTCAACGTCAGCACCCGCTATCGCAAGTACCCCACGACGACCCTGAAGAAGCACGAGGCTATTGCTGGCATTGTCGGAGACCAGCACGACGTGGCCTACATGGCCAACTTGGCGCGGGACATCGGCCCTTGGCGCTTTTTTCTCGAAGGCTTCGGCATGGACGACGGATACAGCACCAACGTGCGGCCAGTGGACGGCCGCGGTTTGGTTGACTACTCGCCCGAAGCCATCATCCAGTCCTATGACTTTGTCGATGACAACGACGACAACGACCGGCATCCAGATCAGTTGCGCCGCTTTCAGGGCAGTTTGATTCCCATTCCGGGGCAGTATTTCCGGGTCCGGGCCAATGGCGTGGCCGATCCAGCAGTTTTTCCCGGCTACGACGAAAACGGAGACTTCCTTTCCGACTTCAACCAAAACAGCAACGGCGAGCGGCAGAACTTCTTCCCGGACTACGACGAGCCTTTTCTGCGCTACGAGGTTGACCGGCCCGAGTTTCTCTTTGGCATTGATTTGAACAACAACGGCTGGGTCGATCGCTTTGAAAACGACGACGAGCCAGACTATCCCTACAAGAAAGACCACTGGGGGTACAATTTTTACACCAGCGTTCAAGTCAATCCCGAAATCCGCCTCACGGCCGGCCGCCTGCGCCAAGCCATGCACCAAGCTGCGCGCGACAACGATACCTTTTACGGGATCTTCACCTTTACCAAAAGCTTCCCTAGGCTGGGTCGCTGGCGGCTCTTCGACATGGTGCGGAGAGCTGAAGACAATATCGAAGATCACCTCGTGCAGTGGATCGTGCCCAGAGCGGAATTCGGCCAATCCAGCGAGACAACGGGTAGCAATGTGCCCGTGCCCGACCTGCTAGCTGCCGAGAATACGTGGATCAACACGCTGTACTCGGACTGGGAGTACGACAGTCCTAGGGGTTGGAGCACCCGCCACCGATTCAAGATGGACGTGTGGAAGCAGCGGGAAGCCGAGGCGGTATTGGCCCGGGACGAGGAGGGCCGTGTACTCTTGGACGACGAGGGCGCGCCGGCAGTGGCCTTCGATCCCTTGGGACCCGAGGGCCGCAATGGCCGCGAAACGTCCAGTTTTGTCGGGTTGATAGACAAGGTCTCTTATGCGTTCTCGTGGAAGTCGATCGCCATTTCTCCGCGCGTCAAGGGGGAATTTATGCGCCGAGTGCCCTTCAGCCGTAGCGCGCCAGAGGAACGCAGCTACGACGTGCTCTACATGGTGCTGGCAAATTTCCCAATTCTCCACCGCTCTTATGTGCAGCTAGGGGTTGAGGGGCGCTTTTTCTACGATCTCGAAGGCGACGAGGGGCAACTCGCGACCGGAGAGCGGACCGGCGACTTTCGCGGCACGGTCTTGGCCTGTCAACTGACGAGCACTCGCGCCTATTCCGGATACGAGTTGACCACTCAGATGGGTGTGCGCTTTGATCGTCGCTCGTTGGAGGTCAAAGACGGGGATGGGGAGCGAAAGACCTCGGGTCTAGTGTTCCTTTCGGTATTTGCTGGATTGTAGGGGCGGGAACGATGACGACTGCCACCCCTCAGGGCTGGATCATCAGCCGCCAATGGGATTTCTTGTTTTTTATTGGTACCCCGCTGCTTTCTCTCGCAGTGCTGCTGTTCGCCGCCAATTACTTCACTTCTGCTGACATTGCCCTCTTTGTGCTGGCCTTTTTCGCGGTGGGGCACCACCTGCCTGGGCTAATGCGCGCCTATGGCGAGCGGGAGTTGTTTGGCCGCTACAAGGTCCGCTTCATCGTCGCTCCGCTAGTGATCGCCTCCTTCGTCAGTTGGAGCGTGTTCAATGGCCACCTCGGGTTTTTCATTTTCTTGGCCTTGTGGGACATGTGGCACTTCTTCATGCAGCACTACGGCTTCATGCGGATCTACGAGTTCAAGAGGCACCGACCCTCGCAGTTGAGTGCGCGGCTGGACTGGTGGCTAACGGCAGTCTGGTTCGGATACGTGATAGCGGCTAGCCCCCACTATTTGATCAATTTTTTGGAGCGCTGTCACCGCTATGGCTTTGGGCTGTATACTTGGATCAAGCCCGAATACATCTTCTCGTTGCGGGACGCCATGTTGTACTTGGCGCTGGCCTTGTCGGTAGTCTACGTCGGTAACATGGTCGTCGAAAGGCGGCGCGGTGCGCCCATCGTCTGGCCCAAGCTGGCTATTTCGGCTACTACGTTCGCCACGGTCTATTACGCTTACATCATTCTCGAAGACGTCATCTTGGGCTACGCGATCACCGCGCTGGCACACGATATTCAGTACTTTGCCATTGTGTGGATCTACAACCACGGAGTGCTCAGGCGCTCGCGCGACTTGGGGCGGTCCTTCTTCCGCTTTCTATTTGCCGATGGGCGCTTGCGGATCGTTCTGTTCTACCTGTTGCTGATATTGGCGTACGGCGGCATAGAGGCGCTCGCGCGAGCGACCCAGAATTTCCTGATTTACGATATAGTCAAGGTGCTCATCGCCACCTCGGCCTTTATGCACTACTACTACGATGGGTTCATGTGGAAGGTCCGCAAGAAAGAGATCCGGCAAAACTTGATAGATGAGGCGTCCGCAGAGGGGCCGAGCGAGGAGGCTCTGCCGCACCGTGGCTGGAACGCGCTGGTGACGCGCTGGCAGAATGTGCGGGCGCAGTGGACGGCCCTCTCCTATGGGTTCGAGACTGGCAAGCAGGTACTGTACTTCGGGGTACCCATCCTCTTCTTGGCCTGGACCGACGCTCAGTATTCGCTGTCGGACGTAAACGCCAAGGAGTATTTGGCCCGGTTGGCACCGAGCGTGGCCAAAGCCCACGACGACTTGGGGGTGGCCTATAGCCAGCAGGGAGATTTCGCCCGCGGCATCGTTGCCCACCAACAGGCCATTGCTGCAGATTCTACCTATGCCCAAGCCTATACGCACTTGGGGATCGCCCATTCGCGCAAAGGCGATATGAAGGCGGCCATCGGCCTGCACCAACAGGCCATCGCACTGGCACCCGAGTTGGCGCAGGCCCATTTCAATCTGGGGGTGGAGTACGCAAAAATGGAGCGGCTCGGAGAGGCGATTGGCGCGTTTGAGCGCGCGGTGGCCTTAGACTCGGACTACGGGCGCGCCCACTTGGCCCTCGCCCAGACGTATAAAAAGATGGGCAATCAGCCCCTCGCAAAAAGGCACTGGAACCGGGCGCGCGACTTGCAGGCCGCGGCGCAGCGGAAGGATTTGAGCCTCAGTGCTATGCCTTGGGCCACCGGGACGCCGCTCAAAGGCGACTCATAAGACGAACGAGAAAACGCTTGACAAAAGAGGTGATTCATTATTTTTTTAGACGCTTTCACGCCATGCGTCCTAATATGTAGGGCGTTTTTTATCACTCATTCAACCAACACAGGGGGTTGTAGCATGAGCAAGAAAATTGCGGTGCTGGCTGCTGTTATGGGTTTGATAAGTTCGTCTGCCTTTGCCCATATTCCCGAAGGGACTATATATGGTGCCTTCCAGTGGCCGACTGACAAACTGCCCGTCCTCGACGGCGACATTTCTGAGTGGGATGTCCTGCCAGCCGAAGTGTGGATTGACAGCGATAATCCCGACATCATCGTCGGCGAAGGCGACGTCGGGCGCGAAAAGGACCGCTCCAATTTGTTCTTCCGTTTTGCCATGGGCTGGAACGACGAGTTGGATCGCATCTACTATGTCTTTGACCGCTTCGATGACGTTTGGGATCGCGATGCCGGCGGCATTGGCTGCTGCGGTCAGGACGACTCGATTGAGATCGGTCTGGACTCCGACCACTCCGGTGGCTGGTTCCACGCTGGCGGCGCTGGCATTTCTGGCGACTTGAGCGAAGAAGAGGTAAAGCTCTACAACGGTGGTCAGACCCAGACCTCGCATTACCGCTGGCCGGCCATCGTGTCTGGCAGTGATCCCAATGGCTGGAGCTGGTTTTGGATGTCCAGCTCGACTTGGCACGGCGACGAGCCTTACCAGTGCTGCGCGGACTCCTTCAACCTCGACGGCGTCCATGGTGCTGAGGCCAATTTTCAAGCCGAGTGGTACACCATTGGCTGGGACGATTTCAACTGGCAGGGTGCCGACCTGAGCACCCAGCACGACTTCGTCGAGCTGGACATTGTCGGCGCTGGTTTACAGATCGTCGATAACGACAACGGTCCGGAAGATGCCGAAGACAGAAATCCCTGGACGGCCAAGTGGACGTTGGGTGGCCAGTCCGATATCTTTGGCAACGCCGGTTCGTTTTCCGACTTTGTGTTGTTGCCTCTCGACGAAGCCGCTCTCGCTAATCTCCCGACCTCGGTCGAGAATGATAGCTGGGGCCATATCAAGGCTTCCGTTGCTAGGTAACGCACCCGCCTAAAGCAGCAAACATCCGTAGTTAGGACGGGTAGGTCTTCATTGATCTGCCCGTCCTTTTTTGTCATATTTTTCGCATTTCCTCAGTCAAGTCACAAGGCCGTTATGCCACAGCGCATTGGGATTCTTCTGGCATTTGGATGGTGTTTTTGGGGCGGGCCGGCTTCTGTTGCTGCCCTGACCGTAATCCGCCTCGGAGGGGAAGATCTGCCCCCACCCGATTTGGAAGTTCCCTACGAGTTCGTGCAGTTGTCGTGGGCCGAGGTGGACCCAAGGCGGCACGGCTTGGCCGAATTGGTAAAAATAGATACCGGCTTTGTCGAGCCGCTGCACTTAGATCCCACTGTCAACTTGGTGCCGATCCTCGAAGAGTTCGGCGGACAGGTGCTGGCTCTGGATTGGATCGGTTGGGGGCCGGCTAGCGGTAACGACTTGGCCATGTTTGATGGCGACCCTACGACGGCGTTTTTGGGCGATGGCGATTGGGGTGGGGACTACGGCGTCATTCGCCAGAAATCGCTGGTTTTCGACTTTGGGGGCCGCTTTTTCCTCGAACGCATTCGCTTCTTCCCCCGCGAGCGATTTTTGGCCGACCGGTTTGTGCAACGCTTCATCATCGGCATTAGCGACGGCGATCCTCTTAAAAAAGACACGCGGGAATTCAGGCGAGGCATCCGGGGCAGCTTCTTTGACTTCGACCTTCCGTACAATGTCTTCGAGAACGTCGAGTCTGTCATTGATATGTCCCTGCCGACCGTACCGGTGCGGCGGTTGCTATTTGAAGCGCCTGAGAACACGCGTGGCATTTGGGAGATCGCGGAGTTGGAAATCTACGGCAATGGTTTTGCGCCGTTTGCTAGTTATGTGTCGAGCGTGATCGACTTGGGCGCCCCCGCCAGCCTCGGAAGCCTGACGTGGGCAGGCCAACAGGACGAAGGGGCCGCACTGGCGTTGAGCACGCGTAGCGGCCACGATGACGACCCCAATACCTATTGGCGCTATACCTTTCGCGGCGGCGAGCGCACCCGCTTCGACGCCAAGGGTCGCCCGCTGAACTTGGCATCATACAACAAGCTCGCATTAGGGGCGCGAGGGGGCATCACTCACGACACAGCCGCGTGGGCTTTCTGGAGTGCCGCACACGACTTTGCCGCTGGCGAGGGGCCCATCGCTGGAGCCGGGCCGCGCCAGTTTGTGCAGATGCGCGCCGACTTCACATCGAGTCAGCGTGCTAGCGGTCGGCTCGACTGGGTGGAGCTAGCTGTATCGATCCCGCCGGTGGCGCAGCAAGCCATCGCTGAGATCATGCCTTCGGTGGTGCCGCCGGGAGCCGCTGCTGCGTTCACCTACAAGGTCAAGGCGTCGATAGCCAACGACGATTTGGGCTTTGACCGGTTAGCCATCGACACGCCCTCACGGGTGCAGAGTGTGGACGGGGTGCGTCTGTCGGGTCAGCCGGTGGCCTTTGAGGTTGTCCAGAGCGACGACACCGGGTTTGTGTTGGCTATGCCCTTGATGGATGCACAGCGCACCCAAGAGGTGTTAGAAGTGGATTTCCACGCGTCGGTGTTCCAGTTTGGCACGGTGTTTACGGGTCGCGTTTTCAACAGTCAGCATCCTGCGGAGGTTCCGCAGGCGTTGGCTTGGGGGGATGCGGATGGGGTGCCTTCCAGTGAGCAGTTGCGGGTAGATTTGACGGGGTTGGGCTCAGGTCCATTGGGAGCGTTATCAGTGGTGCCTAGGGTATTTAGTCCCAACGGGGATGGGATCAACGACGTGGTGGAGATCGGCTGTGACGTGCTAAATTTGTCAGGTCCCTCGTCAGTGGAGTGTTGGATGTATGACGTGTCGGGTCGTCGCGTGGGATTGGTGGACGAGTCTTGGTTGGGCAGTGGTCGGTATGTGGGGGTGTGGGACGGTCGTGATGAGGGAGGAGCTTTATTGCCACCGGGATTGTATGTAGTGGATTTGCGTGTGGAGACGGATCGAGGGATGACGCAGCGGCAGGCGGTCGTCTCCCTAGTATACTAAAGGAGCCAAGCTATGGCTGGGCGTTTAACGGCGTGTGTATGGGCGGTCCTGTGGATCGGTGCGGTCGGTCCGGCGAGCGGATTGACGATCTATCGGATCGGCGGCGAGAGCCTGCCGCCGCCGGAGTTGGATACTTCGTACGAATTCGTGCAAATCAGTTGGAGCGATATTGACGCAGCGCAGCACGGCCGTGAGGAGTTGCTGGTGTCCGACCCCGATTTCGTGCGCCCCCAACGGTTCGATTCGTCGGTCAATCTCGTGCCGATCATCGAAGAGCAAGGCGGCCAGATTCTGAACTTGGTGTGGATCGGCTGGGGGCCGCCTCAGGCGGACGATCTTTTTATGTTTGACCAAGATCCGAACACCATATATCTCGGAGACGGTCACTTTGCCTCGCACGGGCCACCACACAAGTACCTCACCTTTGATTTTGGCGCGCCCCTGCTGCTAGAGAGGATTCGCTTTTTCCCGCGCACCAAACACCTGACGGACCGCTTTGTAGAGACCTTCAGGATCGGCATCAACGACGGCGATCCCCTCAAGGATGGCTCACGCGAGTTCCTCCTTGGCCGCTGGGGAGACGAGCTGGACTTCGACATTATCTACGATATAACTGAAAATACCGAAGCTGTCATCGAGTTGCCCCTGCCGGCGGAGCCCGTGCGACGGGTGCTCTTCTCGGCGGCGGAAAATACGCGCGGCATCTGGGAGATCGCCGAGTTGGAAATCTATGGCAATGGCTTTGCGCCCTTTGCGGACTACGTGTCCAATGTGATTGACTTAGGGGCCTTGGCGAGTTTGGGGAAGCTCACATGGGCTGGGCGCGAGGACGAAGGGGCCAGCGTGGCCCTGAGTATGCGCAGTGGGCTGGACGCGGACCCGAATATCTATTGGCGGACCACCTTTCGCGGCGGCGAGCGTACCCGCTTCGACGCCAAGGGGCGTCCCCTGACGCTGGCGTCGTACAATAAGCTAGCGCTCGGCGAGAGGGCTGGCACTACCCACGACACGGAGAATTGGGCGTTCTGGGGAGGCTACGACTTCACCGCCGGACAGGGGGTGATGGTCGGAGATGGTCCCCAGCGCTACGTGCAGTTGCGTGCGGACTTCTCGTCGAGCCGAGAGACCAGTGGGCAGTTGGATTGGGTGCAGTTTGCCGTGTCGATCCCGCCGGTAGCGCAACAAGCCGTCGCCGAGATATCGCCTGCGGCCGCGCCTCCGGGTGAGGTTACGGCCTTCACCTATAAGTTGCGGGCGGTCTTGGCCAGCGACGATGTGGGCTTTGATCGGCTGGACATTGACACGCCGGTACGGGCACAGAGTGTGGATGAGGTGCGGATTTCGGGCGAGCCGGTGGCCTTTGAGGTGGTGCGGCTGGACGAGACCGGTTTTGCCGTGCAGCTACCGAGGATTGATGCGCAGCGCACCGCGGAGCTGATCGAGGTGGATTTCCAGACCGCGATCTTTAAGTTCGGCACGGTGTTTTCCGGGCGGATCTCCAACAGCGATCAACCCCAAGAGGTGCCGCAGAGCCTAGAGTCTGGAGACGCGGACGCGCTTTCCGAGAGCAACAGGTTGAGTGTGGGATTGACCCGCTTGGGGGCGCAGACCATCGGCGACTTGGCGCTGATGCCGTCGGTGTTTAGTCCCAATGGCGACGGCATCAACGACGCGGTGCGGATCGAGTGTAATGTGCTGAATTTGGTGGGGCCGGTGCCGGTGGAATCGTCGGTGTACGATTTGTCGGGTCGTCTAGTGGGCGTGGTGGGTTCGGATTGGACGTCCAGCGGCCGGTACGTGGGGGCGTGGGACGGGCGGGATGAACGCGGTGAACAGGTGCCGCCTGGGTTGTACATTCTGCGCGTGAGCGTCGAGACCGACAAGGGGCCAGCCTTCCGGCAAGCGGTCGTCTCCCTAGTATACTAAAGGAGCCGAGTATGGTGGACGATGTGCAATTTCCTTACTCTAAACGAGTTAAAACACCTTAGAACACAACGGGGAACGCTATGACTATCTTCGGACGCGTCCTTTTTATTGGTCTAGCTTTCGCACTGGCCGGGACTGCCGTGTGCGCCCAGCAGGCCGGCCACCAAGTCCGCGGCAATCAGGTAGTGATCAATAGCCGCAACCATTGGCAGAATTGGGAATCTGCCCCAGGGACCTTGACGATTTCTCCGAACGGAGAAGTGCGCGCCCGGCGTATTGAGAAAAATACCAATGCAGTGTTCCGCATTGTCGATTACTTGCGCTTTAATCCACCGGCGTCCCTCGGCGGTAAAGAGACCGAGGAGATCGTCCTCGCCGATGCCGTCAAGTCCGGCTCCAATGTCGCCGATGTGGTCAATCTGCTCGACGGCGACATCACTACCTATTGGCAGCCCGATCCGCATTCGGCCGACAGGGACTTGGCTTCGCAGTGGTGGTTTGTGATCGACTTGGGCCGCGTGGTTTTTGCCAAAGAACTCGTGGTGCGCTTTGTCGAGGAGGGCATGGGCGATCCCTTTCTTCTCTTCGAAGTGCTCATCTCCGACGGACTGAAGCCGGCGCGTTTGCAAACCAGCGAAAATCCGGCCTTTAAGACCGTGTTGCGGACCTTGAGTAAAAACAAGAGCCAGCGGGTCTTTACTGTCGATCTGACGAACCAGGAGCCCACCGTGCAGGCCGCGGCCGTGCGCTTTGTGCAAATTCTGGTCACGGATACCGACGGGCTGCTCGGCACGGAAGTCTCGGCCGATGAATACGAAGCCCTCAGTGAGGAGACGCGCGGCGCGATCCAGCACTTCAAGCGCCAGCCCGATGGCCGCGAGGTACCCGTTGACCAAGACCTGTACGACATATTGGACGAAGAACGCCGGGGCAGCATCCGCTACTTTCGCCGGGAATTGCCCCGCTTGGCCGAGCTGGAAGTATGGAACGAAGGAGACGAGCTAACCTCCGGCATCCTCGCGCGCGGCGGCGTCATCTCCACCAATGCGAAGCAGCCGCTGGCCCTGACCAAGTTCGTCGACGGCGATTTGGCGACCTTCAATCGCATCTTTTACGGGGTCTCCACGGCGGTGGCTGATCCCGAGTTGGAGTTGGTCTTCGACTTGGGTTCGTTTTATTGGATTGACGCCTTCCGCATGATTTACAACAATAGCTTGTTTCCAAACTATCGGATGGACTTTTCGGATGGCTCCTTGGCCCCGGACGGGAGCATCCAGTGGACGACTCGGGCGGAGCTAGACCCGCGCCCCATCGTCCGCGTCGAAGGAGCCGATTTTGAGCCAATCAAGGCGCGGTATGGCCGCTTTCAGTGGACCTTGAATGCCATTGGTGCCCGCACGGCGGACATATCCGAATTGCAGTTCTATGGCGAAGGTTTCCAGCCGGAAGTCTCGCTGCGGTCAGATCTGATTCGCTTGGGCGGCAGCCGCAACCTGTTGTCGATTGAGTGGGATGCCGACACTCCCCCCGGCACCCAAGTGCTGATTCAGACTCGTACGGGCAATGAATTGGGCGAGATTCTGCACTATTTCAAAAAAGACGGCACAGAAGTGACCGAAAGCGAGTACAACAAGCTACTGTCGTTGTTCAGGGGCGACACTGTTGCCGAGCAGGTGCCCGGCAGCGATTGGAGCAGTTGGAGCGCGCCCTACGAGGACCCGGCGGGCAGTCCGATTACCTCGCCGTCGCCACGGGAGTTCCTGACAGTGCAGGCGACCTTGCTGTCGGAAGATCCAGAGCTAAGCCCAACGCTGCGCTCGGTCCGTCTCAATTTCGCCAATCCCGTGGCGCAGCGTCTGCTAGGAGAGGTCGGCCCATTCGTGGTGGACGAACTCGGAGTGCAACGCCCGTTTTCACTGTACGTGCGGCCGCAGTTCGACCGCCGCGATCCGGGTTTCGACGAGTTGTTGTTGTTCGCGCCGTCAAACATGGAGTTGGATATGGTGGGCCTTTACGGCGGTCGGGTGGCCGATTTCGATGGCGAGACGGGTCCAAGCGCACTGACTGGGGTCGAGATTTTGCCTACGGGCCGAGACTCGCTGCACGTGCGCTTTGATGCGATACAGCCCAATGGATCTACAGAAGTGCTGAGGCTAGATTTTGAGACGGCACTTTTTGTCACCGGTGCAGTGTTGCAGGCGGCCCTGCGCAATAGCAGCGCAGACGGCGGCGGGACCTGGCAACGGATCGACCCAGGGGAGGCCCTAACGCAGGTCGTCGGCAACACCACGACTATTGTCGCTAATGTGGAGCACAACGCTCTGCTTACGGACGTGGCGGTGCTGCCGGAAGCCTTTTCGCCCAACGGCGACGGGATCAATGACCGCACGGTCTTTGTCTTCAACGTCGTGCGGGTCGGCGACGATAGTCCAGTGGCCGCCGAGGTCTATGATTTAGGAGGCCGCCAAATACGGCGTCTCGCGCAAGAGCGCCCATTTAGCACTGGTACCTATGAGATCGAGTGGGATGGCCGGGACGACGGCGGACGCATGGTGTCGCCGGGTCTGTATTTGGTGCGGTTGAGCGTGGATACTGATATCGAGGGAGCTCAGGTCAAAGACGCGCATGTACTCAGGATGGTTTCTGTGGCGTACTAAGCACAGGCGGTGGAGAGCCTGCATGCGTCTGCTACTAGTTGGGACCGTCGCGCTCTCAAGATCAAGCACCAGATCGGCCAAAACTGGACCCAAGACAACAAAAACTGGTCGAAGCCCCCAATACCATCTTGCGCCAGCCGCAGGAGGCGGGCGTGGCCATCGTCTTTGTCTCGCACAAGTACTCAGGGAGTCTATCTATGAGCAGGCCCGTATGTCTGGTCTCTGGTTCGAGCAGTG
>JAPPEF010000196.1 GCA_028875335.1 Gemmatimonadota bacterium | reverse complement strand
GCCGCAAAGCTTTCGAGGCAGGCCAGATCGGACATGTCGTGCTGGTGGTTGAGCCACCACAGGAAGCCGTATTCGGGCTTGATGGGGCAGGGGGTGAGGGAGTGGTCAATCCACTGTTCGGAGAGGAGTTGGCGGCCGTTCCAGCGCCCGCGCCGCTGGAAGAGCAGGCCAAAGCGGGCGTGGTCGTAGGAGGTGATCCACAGGCCGCCGCCCCAGTGGGTGCCGCCGGAGACGGATTGGACCCGCTGGCCGCTTTCTTCGACCCAAGAGGTTTCGTATCCGTGCCATTCCCAAGTGGAAGAGGCCCCAATGGGGTCCATGATGGTTTCTTTGAGCACAAGGGGTAAGGGGCCGCGAAAAAGGCGCAACAGGCTGAGGGCCGTGCGGTTGACGCGCACGTCGTTGTACTCCCAAAAGGTGCCAGGCGGTTCCAGAGAGCGATAATTGTCGGCGCTAGAGGCCGTGCCACCCACCGTGGCTTCGGTCGCATCTTGGCCTAGTCCGCGGCCGCGATCGATCCAGTCGGGGATGCCGAAGAGTTCGCCTTCCCATTCACTGGTTTGTTGCAGCAAATGACGCCAGGTGATGGACTGGTTTTGCGGCGCGTCAAAGCCGCCGTCCGAAACCGTGCGGCCAGCGGGTTCGTCGAGATCGCGGATTAGCTCTTGGTCAAAGGCCACCCCGGCCAGCGCCGAGATATAGCTCTTGGCGCAACTGAAGGTTACTTCGACGCTCTCGACCGGGCCGAAGGTGGCGACCAGATATCCTTGCCGCACGATCAGGCCGGCTGTGGGGCCGCGTTTTTTGAGGGGACCTAAGGGACGGTCGTTGGGATGGCGATCGCCCTTGGGCAGCATGTCGGCCAAATTGGTGGAGGCTTGGATCTCCTGGGTCTGGGCGAAGGCCAACGCCGCAGCTAGGTTGTCGGAGTCGAAGCCGGCTTGGGTGGGGCTGCGGCGCTGCCAGTTGTGGGAGGTAGGGCAGTAGTTGGGCATGATTCTCATTCTCCGAAGAAGACGCCGTGTCGCTCAATCTCGCTGTAGAACTCGGCGAATTCGCCGCTGCCGTCGTCGGCGATGACCTCGAGCGTCGAGCCGGCCTCGAAAAGGGGCAGTCCGGCTTGTCGGTAGCGCCCGTGGAAAGCGCTCCTGTTGCCGGCGATGTGCGCGCTCGCGCCGCCGGAGCGGACATAGCGATAAAAGTGGCGGACCTCGCGTACCGTCGAGTAATCCACCGCGTATTTCTGCACCGCCGCCTCATCGATCTCAATACCCAGACCGGGCCCTGCGGGAACCGGGTAGTAGCCGCCCTGCACCTCGATGGGTCTCTTCAGTAGCTGACTCTGGTAGATGTTCATGCAGGTGATGGCCGGCCACCGGGCCTCGGGGCAGACCGCCCCCACGTGAGCCGCCCAGGCTGTGGTGATGCCGGTACCGACCAGTTGCAGCCAGAACGGCTTGTTGGCGGCCGCGACTACGGCCTGCTGTTGCATCAGTTGCGAGGCACCGCCCCCGATAATCAGGCCGTCCGCGATATCGTCGCGCAGCACCGTCATGATCGGCGGCCTGTCCACGTGCATGGCGATGGGCCGGTTGATCCGCGACCGAACCTGGAGGTTGCCGGCGATGTCCTCCTGCGGTATCGGGGTTTCGATCATTGCCAGTTGCTCGTACTGTTCGAGCGATTTTAGCAGCGGGACCGCATTGGCAGCATTCACCAAGTGGCCGTTGAAATCGAGGTCGAGTTTAAATTGCGGCGGAATTACGCGCAGCACCGCCTGCAGGCAGGCGTGCAGGTCCTGCCACGGCCTCGTCTTGAGCTTGGCCGACATGTACCCTCGCGTAACCGCCATCTCGCACTGTCGAGCCCAATCCTCCGGGCCCATGTCGCAGGTCCACCAGGAGATCGGACACCCATTGCGTACCCTTGGCCCAAGCAGGTCGCAGAGCGGAACGTTTTCGTTTTTCGCCACGGCATCGAACAGGGCGATCTGCACGCCAGCGCCGAGTTCGTCGCGCCATAATAGAGCAGCTGCCTCTTCGCCGACGATGCGCTCTGCGATATCGTCCGGTACCCGGGAATGGGTGGCGTTCGGGATGGTCTCACCCCAACCGACAACGCCGTTGTCCAGCGCCAGCTTGCATACCTGAACGATCCGCCACGGCGCAATCCAGTACTGCAGGTGCTGGCCAGCATACTGCTCGAATGGCACATCGAGGTTGGTGAGTTCGACGCTAGCCACCTTCACGGCGGATCTCCTTGGTGACTGGCGAGCCCGGCGTCGAGCTGCGCCTCGCCACCGGGCTCGCCGCTCAGGAAGCGGATTGGTTCGGCCGGGGTGACGCGGTAGATACGCAGCCCGGCTGCCTCGACTCGGGCTTTCAGGATGCGCAATTCCTCTAGGTGCGGGTAGCCCTGCTCGGCGAACCCAGGTAGGCTTTCCGCGTTGTGGATGTCGATGCCGTCCGCTCCGATCTGCACGGCGAAGCGCAGGTAGTCGTCGGAGAGGTCGCGCTGGCGTACGAGGACTTTCATTGGAGAAGCTCCGGCATGGGGGTTGCGTCAGCAGCCAAAGTATTGAAAAATGCCATGGCGAACAATTGTCCGCTGACGGACGAACAGTTGGACGAGATCTGCGGCAGGTTCTTAGAGACTCCTATCCACGGTAGATAGAATGACGGCTCCGATTCAGCGACATCGCTCTCCTGCCGACCCCATCAATTCGATCCGATATTGCGGATGGCGGTCCATCTCCAAAGCGGCGTGGGCGAAAAAGGGATACACACTCCATTCGACGCAGGCCAAGAGATCGGGCTTGCCGTCGCCGTTGAGATCTCCAGCCCAGGCGCTGGGGCCGTGGATGGTACAGGCAATGGGGGTGCCGTAGCACTTGAATTGCCGGGGGGGCGCAAAGACGGGCTCTTGCGGTGAGCCGACATTGCGCAAGAGGTAGATCTCGCCCGTGCCAGCGAGATTGTAGATGAGATCAATCAGGCCATCGCCGTCCCAATCGCAGGCGCGGAAGGATTCGGTCCAGTGTTTTTGCCGGCCGACAATGCTATCGTCAATGGGGCGGCCGTCTTCCAATAGCACTGGGCCAGCCGCTCTGACCCTCGGTTGGCCATCGCCGTGCATGTACTGAATAAAAAGCGTGGCTTGGCGCTGGTGGCCGTGAGTGATGAAATCCATTAGGCCGTCGTCGTTCCAGTCGGCAAAAGCAGCGCCAGTGCGCCAGAAGAAAGGCGAGCGGGGATCGGTCGGGTAGGGGTGATTGGGCAAGTCGGGGTCGGCGCTCAAAAGGCCCGATTCGGCTCGGGTCTGGGGCGAGTCGGGGAAGCCTTCCACTTCGATGAATTGGCGCGGCCCAAAATAAGGGACTTTGTCAGTACCTATATTGCGATGCCAGATAATGCGGTTGGTCTCGTTGGGCAGCATCAGGTCGAGCAGGCCGTCGCCGTCCCAATCGACTAGTACGGGATAGGGGTAGCCCATATTGTGCCAGTGATCGCCGCCCAGCAAATCGCCGCGCAGTACCCGGATGGGTCCCTCAGTGGAGGGGATCAATTGCGGTTCGTCAAAGGCGGGACGCTGGTTGTCGCCTCGGTTGTGCACCAGGCGCGGCCAGCCGTAGCCACCGCCAATGACCAGATCCCAAACGCCGTCACTGTCCCAGTCCGCCGCGCAGGGCCAGGCCTGATCGCTCCAAGAGACCGGAGGCGATGGGGCTTGGAGAGGGCCGCGCCTCACTAGCTGACTGGGTCCGGTCAATTCGTAAAAGACTAGATGCTGATAGGTGTTGCACTGCAACAGGAGGCCGGGGTGTGGCTCCTGGCTGGCGGCCAGTTGGGTGCAGTCCGCGGCGTCGGGTACGTCGGGCAGGGCTTGGGGCGGGCCGTATTGAATGGGGTTGGTGCTGGTGAGACAGCGCCAGTAGAGCGCGTGCGGCTGGTCCGGGGGCGGGTAGGCAGAAGCCCTCCCTTCTAGGCCGATCAGTTCCAAACGGCCGTCGCCATCTAGGTCGAGAAAGGCAATGTGCGGGCCACTGCCCAAGTCTTGGGGTGGGCTGGGCCGGAAGGGAGCGCTGGTGGCAGCGAGATTGGCAATGAGGTGGCCGTTGACCACCAAATCGACCGCGCCGTTGCCGGTGATATCTTGCAGAAGCAAGTGCTCAATGGCGGCAAAAGGGGTCTCAATAGAGCCATAGGGGGCAAAGAGCGGCAGGTTGCCCTCGTCGCGCTGGCCTGTGTTGCGAAAGAAGGCGACCTGACTGTGGCTGCGGTCGGCAAAGGCCAAGTCGACCAGTCCGTCGCCGTCCATATCGGCAAAGGCGACCCGCACGTACACGCCGGGAAAGTGCTTTAATGCGCCGTCCTCGACATAGCGCAGGCGCGCCATATCGCCGAAGAGTAAGTCCTCTGCGGTGCCAATGCGCGGACAGCAGACCAAGCCGCTTACGGGCGCGCCGGGACGGTGGTAGTAATTCCAGCAACCCGCTAGGTCGGCCCGGCCGTCGCCGGTCAGGTCGATTAGATGCAGGGAATTGCTCAGGACTAAGGGGCGCGGG
>JAPPEF010000117.1 GCA_028875335.1 Gemmatimonadota bacterium | reverse complement strand
GCATACGGAGAAGGCTACGTCTTGGAGGGCTTCTACCAAACTCAGATCTTCGACTTAGGTGGCCCCGCCACCGTGGGCGACCTGCGCTGGTCCGGTTTCAAGGAACGAGACGCCCGCGTCAAAATCCGCACGCGCAATGGCACCGCGGCTGACCCCAATCGCTACTGGCGCTTTACGGGCCGCGGCGACGAGCAGACCTTTCGCGACGCGACCGGCCAGCCCCTCACGCGCACGGCTTACGACAAGCTGAAGGGCAATAAAGCCGGCATTACTACCGATCTAGACCATTGGAACCCCTGGTCCGGGACCTACGATTTTGCCGACAGCACTGGCACGCCCATTATTGCGCCGAACGCCCGGCAGTACCTGCAATTCCAGATCCTGCTCTTGCCGAAAGGCTTTCAAGGGGCCGGGCTCAACTTTGTCGAGTTCACCACCTCGCAGCCACCCATAACCGACCAAGTGGTTGCCGAGATCTGGCCAGTGGAAGCCGAACCGGGCCAAGTGACGCCATTTACCTATGCCTTTAAACCGCTCATCGTGCCGGACAACAGTGGTTTCGACCAATTAGTGCTGCAGACCTCTGGACGATTTGTCGGCATCGATTCTGTCCACGTCAATGGAGATGGGGTGGACTGGACTGCCGACCTCGCGCACAAGCGCTTGGCGCTATCGCTGCCGCGCATGGACGCCACCGATAGTCAGAAGTTGGTCGAGGTCTTCTTCCGCGCCCAAGTCTTTCACTTTGGCACGACTTTTGCGGGTCAGGTGTTCGACTCCGAACGCCCCCTCGAAGTGGGCCAGCAGGTACAGGGCGGAGATGCCACCTTTGCACTGGACAGCAACCAAGTGTGGGCCGGCATACGCCTGCGCGGCCGCCTCGTGAGCGCGGTGCGGGCGCAGCCGCCCGTGGTCACGCCCAACGGGGACGGGATCAACGACGAGGCTGGTGTCGAGTACTCGCTGCTGGAATTGGTGGGAACCGGTCAAGTGGCGGTAGATATATTCGACCTCGCGGGCCGTCTAGTCCGGTCGCTCTACCGGGGCCACCAGCGCAGCGGTCGTCACGTCCACTTGTGGGACGGCCACAGCGATGACGGCAGCGCCGCGGCACCCGGGACGTATCTGTATCAGGTGCGAGTGGACACGGACAAAGCACGGGAAGAACACACCGGCGCGATCAGTGTGGCGTATTAAATGAACAGGGCACTCACCATATCAACACGAAATTGCCCTGCTTCCCGGTAATAAAGTCGATGACCAGCCAAGTGCCGGCCACGACAAAGGCACCCAAAATCATACCGACAAAAAAGTACCGGGTCTGACGGTACAAAACGCCGCCGCCGTATTTGAGCACTAAGCCCTTTATGGCCCAAGCCAAAAAGACGTTGAACCACATCACCCCCGAGGTGAAAACCGTCCCGGTCATGGCCAAGCCCAGCGGATGAATGGGCCACCACATGACCCGCTGATGCACCCAGATCAGCAGCCACATCAGCCCCGCCCCCAAGCCCGTGAACAGCCAGCCGCCTAGATCTGTAGTCGAGGGACTGCGCATCATCATCGAGATATAGGAGAGGGGAACGGAGGAAGAGGTGAGCCAGAACCAGCTATTGAGATTGATTCCGCCGTGCCGATAGGACAGGTACAGCACAATCCAGAACGCGCCGGCCAACGTAACCACCAAGGCCAGCACCATGCCCCAGAAAAAGGCTCGCTTTCTCCCCCGCACCACCTCGTGGATCATCTTCAGGCTATTGGCGCAGGCGGCCATGGGGAAGGTGACAATATCCGCAGTCCACGGATAGGTGTAGGCCAAGCCAGTCAAGCCCTTCGGCCCGAGGAAGGAGGTGCCCATGCTGGCCATGACAAAATCGGGCGCGATGAGCGGCGCTCGCACCAGCGCCACCCCAGCCTCGGCGACAATGCGCGACAAGGCGATGAAGATCAGCATCGCCACCGCGACTAAGAGCAATACCGCCACCAAGGGGATGCCCGTGGCCTCGAGCCACACTACCATGACGACCAATCCTACCAGTACCGTCCACAAGGCCGCCCGGTACGACATAATCTCGTTCTGGTCGCCATCGTCGCTGCCCCAACTCCAAGCCCGGCGCGCTACTGCCAGCAAATGGGAGCGCGCCTTCCACAAAGTATATAGAGCGAATACCAGCATGGCCCCCAGAGCTTGGTGGGTCAGATAAGGGGAACTAGGATTACTAAACCAACCCAATTTTTCTGTACTGTGGACGCCGAGAATATTGAAACAGCCCTGCTCGACGAGGGCCAGCAAATAGAAAAACCAGATTCCCAAGGCTAGGTTGCGGTTGATGAAATAGGAAAAACCCACTAGAGAAAACGAAAACTCAAAGGGCAGATTGATGGTATCGCGGAACAAGTACATACTGGAGCGAAAGTACAGCCCCGGCCATTGCGGATAGTAATTGTGCAGGGCGTTGCAGCAGCCCACTATAACGGGCAGGGCAAAACCGATCCACATCTGTGGCTGGCGAAAGACCGCGCTCACCAAAGACGTCCCCTCGCGTCCGTTGATCATCTCAATGGGGACCTGCATCATCGGATAGAGCAAGCGTTCCCCTTCCATCCACGGCCGGCGCAAAAGCACCATCAGGCTAATTGACACTAGATAGAGAGCGAGGAGGAAAACAGACCAATAGCCCAACGTTTCCAACCAGCCTTCCCAAGGCACCGGCAGTCCCTTGGGCAGTCCCTCGTAGAAACCTTGGATCAACTGCCCATCGCTGGGAGCAATCCAGGCGGGAACATAGGGCTGGATCAGTTCACCCCAATTGTTTTCGGGGGTAGCATAGTAAAAGACGCCCGTGATCATGGGCAGCAGATGCTCGACCAAGCCAAAGGTAGGTATCGACGCCGACACCATCATCATGGCGTAGATCAGCACCAACTCTTCCCGCCTCAGCGCCAAATTGCGAGCCAAGGTTCCCACCAAGATATTGCCCAACACTAGGTAGAAGAACAGGAAGAGAGCAACGGGATTGCTAAAGCACCAAGCCATGAAGGTGCCCTGGATGATGGCGTTGGCGTAGATGGTGCCAACGCCAATGAGAAGGCACAACAAGGCCCCCAACAAAAAGGCCCGAATAGAAAGGGGCCGGCTCTCCCCGGCAGGAGTCACCTCCAAGTTAGCTCGTCTGATAAAAGTCTCGGCCATTCGCTCCCGAGCGCCCGACTTGCTATGGGGATCTACAGGCGTCACGAATTCTGAGCCATTGCTAGCAGAAAGCCCGGTACGCTTCCACCAGCTTGGTCGCCCCCTCCAAGATCAGGTTGCGCTCGTCTTCGGCCTCAAAGAACAAGGCTCCCTGTTCCACCCAGCGCCGGGCCGCCTCTGGCCCCGAAGCCGTAGTGCCGAACGGGATTCCGTGCTTTTTGCACAGTTGTAGGATCTCTTCCATCGGGCCGCGCACATCTGGGTGGTCCGGCTGTCCCGGCTGCCCTATTTCCACGGAAAAATCGCCCGGCCCGACATAGACCATATCTACCCCCGGCGTCGAGACGATTTCCTCGGCCCGCTCGTACGCCTGTCGCGTCTCTATGTGCACCACGAGGGATGTTTCCTCATCCTGTGTCGCCATCCACGCCCGGTGGTCTGCGACTTTGCAATAGTCGCTGTTGCCGTACCCCGGCGCTGCGGCGCGGGTGCCTAAAGGTGGAAACTTGAGATAGCTGCGCAAGGTCTCGATATCCTCTCTCGATTCCGTGCGCGGAAGCTGTAGCCCCACCACGCCGCACTCCAATAGCTTGGCCACTGCGGCCCGCTCTAGCTGTGGGGTTTTGGCAATGACCGGCAGGCCATTGTCGCGTGCGGCCTGCACGGCATCGGCTAGCGCGGTCAAATCGAAATAGCCGTGCTCAAATTCGATGTAAATAAAATCGCAGCCGGCCTGCTGGAAACACTTGACCAGCGACGGCCGCACGTACTCGGCAATCATGCCGCCCACCAATACCTCCCCGGCCCGCAACCGAGCCTTGAGCTGGCGTCCGGGGCCTCCTTCGGGGTAGAGGTACGCATTGAGTGGTTTGTCCGCGACAGGTTTGGGCATAGTCTATTTCCCCTCTCTACATTCTCGCGCTACTGCGACTTTAAACCGAACGATTATCTAGCGAATAGGCGCGATTGTCGCCGCCTATTTGCCACGTACCGCGGAACAGCGAGCGGCGCTTGGGCGGCATGGCCTCGATGATCTCGTGGCTGAGGTTGAGCCGGTGCCATTGCGCCCACAGGGAATTGTAGCAATTGAACACGGCGCAGCGCGGATTGTTTGAATTGCGCCAATCGTTGGCCGCGTGCAGCAGGCTTTCGGTGAAGACAATGGCCGAGCCGGGCGGACAGCTATATTGGGCCATGGCCGCCCGCATGCGTTCCTCCCAGGGCGATTCGCCTATATTGGGCCGGTTGGGATCGGGGCCGCCGTAGTTGAAATGGGCCTTGTGCGAGCCGGAGAGAAACGTGGTGCCCCCTTGGCCGGCTCTCACTTCTTCAAGCTCCCATACCACCCGCGTCAGCCCGGAAAATATCTTGTTGCCCGCCACTTGGTAGCGCATGGCATTGGCTTGTTGCGGGGG
>JAPPEF010000165.1 GCA_028875335.1 Gemmatimonadota bacterium | reverse complement strand
TCGCTCGGCCGATGATCCCGAAGGGGACAACTGGCAATACGACCGCCAGCGCAACAAGAACGATTATCGCCACATCAACGGAACCGAAAATAACAAAAAGGACGTCGAAAGCGGCGATCGGCCAGACACGGAAGACCTCAACGGCAACGGCGTACTCGACCGACGCAACAATTACTACCACTACGAGATCAACCTGTCGTCGGGCGACTACGAGGTCGTCGGCACCCAAAACGAGGGCTGGCGCCAGCTCCGAGTGCCTCTGTTCGGCCCCCACGTCGGGCGCGTGGGCTTGCCCGACTCCAGTCGCATCGAATACGCACGCCTGATGCTTTCGAGCGGACCGCGGCCGGAGGTAGAAGACCCCGTGCGGGCCGAGATCGCGCTCGTGGAGATCGTGGGCAACAAATGGCAGGAAGACGACGTAGTGCGGCTCGACGAGCGCTTCCCGATCGGCGAGCGCGAGATCCTCGACGTCACGGTCATCGGCACGGACAAGAGCCAGAGCTACCGGCCGCCGCCCGGCGTGAAGATTCGCCGCAATGTGCAGTCGCGCACCCGCGAACGCGAGCAGTCGCTGGTGCTGGCCTACGAAAACTTAGAACCCGGGCACCAGATGTCGGCGACCAGAATCCTGACCCGCTCTACCAACTACACCAGCTATGAGCGGCTGCGCATGTACGTCTATGGCGACTCGAGCGGGACCATTGAATACGCACACGGCGATTCGAGCGACTTGGTGCTCTTCGTGCGCTTTGGCGTGGATTCGACCAACTACTACGAGGCCATCAGCCCCATCTTCCCGGGTTGGGAAGGAGGACGCAAGGGCTGGAAGGGCAATCAAGTAGATGTGGACCTGCCGGTCATCTCCCAGCTCAAGGCCCTGCTGCAATCCGGGCGGGCCGACACCACCACGGGCGAGTTTTACTACACCTACCGGATAATCGACCCGCGTGGGGCACCGCTAGACGGCAAGACCTTGATCGCTCAACGCGAACTGGAAGCGCTGTACGCGGCCGGCTACGACCCCCAAGTCGAGCGCTTTTCCCTAGACCAAGTTTTTGCGCGGTCGGGCCTACGCAGCGGCGAGGAAGCCATTTACCGGGTGCGCGGCAATCCGTCGATGCAGTCGATCAAGCAACTGAGTGTCGGCCTGCGCAACCGAGCGGAAAACCGCGCGTACAGCGGCCGGGTCTTGCTCGACGAACTCCGCCTCGACGAGGCGCGCAACGACCCTGGACTGGCCGCGTATGCTCAGCTCAACACCAAGCTGGCCGACGTTGCCAGCTTCGGTGGCAATGTGCTCTGGCGACAGGAAAATTTTCGCAGCTTTACCGGCCAAGGAGGCAACAGCACGGACCGCGAAGCCGCGCTATCGGTCTCTACCAACGCGCAAAAGCTCCTGCCGAGTAGCTGGGGATTTTTGATTCCACTCAAGGTAAATGTCAGCCGCACGACCAGCTTGCCGCGCTTCGGCCCTGGATCGGACGTGGAGCTGACCGCCGAAGAAAAGCTAGAGCAACAGGCCGTCCGCTCCAAGGAGTTCTACGACGTGTCCATCAGCCGGCGCCAAGGCAAAAACCTCTTCTTGCGCTGGACCCTCGACCAGATGAACCTGCGGCTGTCGCATTCGCGTGAACACAGTTCGGACCCGGTGCGCCCGATCAACGAGCGCGAGGCTCAGACGATGAACTTCAACTACAGCATGCCCCTGCCCAAGCCAGCGCTGCGGATCATGGGCTGGCTGCCGTCGTTCATGCCCAATAGCTGGACGCGGATGGAGTTCCGTCCGCTACCTTCGAGCCTGACTTACTCGGTCAACGGCAGCCGGCGCACCTCGCGGCTGCTGCGCCGTGGCGACGACGAGCTGACCGAGCAGGAGGACTTCACGCTCGTCGAAACCTATGCCTCTAAGCTCAGTCCACTCACCGGTCTATCGACCAACTACAATCTCAAAATCGACCGAGATTTGCGGAAAAAATTCGTCCTCGACAAGCGGAGCTTTGGGCGCGAAGTCGGGCGGCGACAAACGGCCGACCTCAGTCTTTCGCTGCGTTTAGTCTCGTGGCTGGACCAAAATTACACCTTCAAGGCCACTTACGATGAGCAAAACGATCCAACGCAACGGCGCGGGGTGGCCCCGATCGATTCGATCAGCGGTCTGGCGTTCAAAACCCTCGAAATCCGCAATCAAAACGACCTTTCTGCACGCCTCAATCTCAAAATCCCGACCTTGCTCAAGAACTTGGGCGAGTCCCCTGGGCAAAGCCGCAGGGCACAGCGGCCCGACGACCGAGACCGAAACCAAAATCGAGACGCAGACGAGGACGAGCCAATCTCAAAGAAAAGCCCAACCGAACAGAAGGAAAACCAGACCGAACAGCAAATAGGCCCCAATATCTTCCGCCGTTTCGCCGGGTGGACCGGCCGCATCGTCGAGCCGGTCAACGCCAGTTGGCGGCACAACGCCAATGCGCGCCACTTCAACTTGCTGCATCGGCCCTCGCTCTCCTATCAACTCGGTCTCGAAGACACCCTGCGGGTGCGACAGGTTTCCCAAGGGTTGACCCTCCGAGACACTTGGTCGCAGACGGCCTCGTTTGAGGCCGGCTCGGGGATGCGCTTGCCCTTTGGTATCAGCATCAAGATCAACTCCAAGGAGCAGACCTCAGAGAATACCGGTGCTTCGCAGCAACGGCTGCGCCTGCGCAACGACCGGACCTTCCCGCGCTTGAGCCTCAGTTGGGGGCGAGCCGACCGGCTTCCCTTGATAAAGAGGGTGATCAACAGCGCGCAGGTAAACGCTAGTTTTGAGACCTCGGCGGCCAGCGAGGGGGCGGGCAGCCTCACGCCCGGTCACCTAGTCTCTGAGGAAACCAAAACCGAGTTCAGAACATCGTGGAACGGCCGCTGGCGCTGGGGACCGACGACGACCATCGAGCGCGTGATCTCCACCTCGGAGAGTCGAGATTTTGAACTAGGTGAACAGAGCGGCGGCACTCAGCCTCTGCGCGGCACCCGCGACAGAGAGCGAGTGACTACCACGTTCAAGATCACTCATAATCTCAAGCCGCGGCGGTTGCCCCTGCTAGGTAGCCTCAAAAGCGACGTCACCCTCAACTTGGAACAGAAGTTTGAAGCAGAAACGCGTTCCATCGCCACGGGAGACGAAGAGCGCGTCCCCAACGGCAAAGAGAACATCTGGCGCACGCAGTTGACCATGACCTACAACTTCAGCGCGAACTTCCGCGGCGAGGGGCGGATTCGCATCGAGAACAACAAAGACCTCCTCAGAGACAAGACGCGGAAGATCCGCGAGGTGCGGCTTTCTGGCACGTTCTTCCTCCGCTGAGCATATTGCTTGGCGCGGTTGTGGGAGATATTTTTGTTTAATGAACGCGAGCAACGCGCGCTCATCGGCCTGACAGTGGCCCTAATCATAGGGATGCTCGTTGCCGTAAGCGATTGGTATCGCCCATCGCGCCTAGAGGAATTCAGCGTCGTGCCGCGAGCGGTAGCTCCGCCGCCACCGCTCGAAGAGGTAGTAGCCAAGCAGGGGCCGCTCTCGCTAAATTCGGCTACAATCGCCGAGCTAGTCGCACTGCCGGCAGTCGGCCCCAAGATTGCCGAGCGGATCGTCGCCTTCCGCCGCGAGCGAGGTCCTTTCAAACGGCTGGAGCAACTAACTGAAGTCAATGGCATCGGCGTGAAGACGCTAGAAAAGCTCCGTCCTTTGCTCATAGTGAAGTAGAGGTTCACTTCGCAGGAGAGGGGGTTGGGATTGTTTGGATTTGGCAGAACAAAAGCCACTGGGATCCACATCAGTGGTCAAACTGTACGCGTCGCCGCCCTAGATGCTGGACGCACTGACGTCCGGCCACTGGTTTTGGTGACCGACGAGCTGGAACGGCCCTTCGACCCGTCAGCCCTGAACGACAAGCAGCAGCGACAAGGGCTAGCCGCCCAACTAGCCACGCTCGCGAAGGCGTACGATTTTGACTACAGCAACACCTGTTTCTCGTTGGACCGGCGCTTGGGCCTCGTTCAACGCCGGCCCCTCGTGGCGGGGACTGTGCAGGAAAACCGCGAACAGCTCCTGTGGGAGTCCGAGCAGATTTTGGCCGGAGAGGCGCAGGCGTTTCGCTGCGATTTTGTGCTGACATCGCAGTGGGGTTTTGTGGTCGCGGCTCGCCGCCGCGCCCTTGACTGTTACCGCACCCTAGGCAAGGAGACAGCGATCGATCGGCTCGACGTGGATCTAGCGCCGTTTGCCCTGTACAACGCCAGCGAATGCGCCAACCTGCTCGCCAAAGATAAGTTCTCGCTCCTGCTTTATGCGGATATGGGCGAGGCTTGGCTCCTGCTAACAGAGGAAGGCGAACTGGCTGCGCTAACCAGTTGCGTCTGGGAGGAAGAGGACGATGCGGCCGAAGCCTTAGCAGGAGCAGCGCGCAAGCTGCTGAGCGAGGGCGGCAACAGCCTCCAACGCCTGTGGGGAGCCGGCGTCGTGTATTGGAGCGAGGGCTTGGCCACGCATTTGCAGGTACCGCATTCAATCCTCGATCCACTCGCCGCAGTCAATCCCAGGCTGCTCGGCAGCGCCACGCCCGCGCAGCGGTCCGCGTATGCCATTGCCGTCGGGCT
>JAPPEF010000302.1 GCA_028875335.1 Gemmatimonadota bacterium | reverse complement strand
CCGTTTCGGAACGAATCAGGCCGCGGCTTACATAGGCATAGAGGGTCTGCGGCCGAATTCCCAATTCGGCACAGGCCTCTTTGGCGGATAAATAGCGCGAAGGAGTCATCGTCATAGATTGATTTATGAATCAATATTGACAATATAAGCGATCGCGTTATAATCGTCAATTAACTAATCCAATGGAGCTTGGGACATGACCAACGAGATCAAAGAAGGACTAGAGGGTGTAGTCGCCGCACGCACGCGCTTGAGCGGGATCGACGGAGAGAAGGGCAGACTGTGGTTGGCGGGATTTTCTCTTGAGGAGCTTGCTTCCAACGCACACTTCGAGGAAATGGCTTACCTGTTGTGGTATGGCCAGCTACCGGACTGCGAGCAGTTGGAGGCATTCCGCGCTCGACTGTCGAGTTGGTCCTTGCCCAAATACACTCAATCCCTGATCGAGGCCGCCGTCAGAGCTAGGCAAAGGCCAATCGACGTACTGCGGCTGGCTCTTGATTCGCTGTGCCTTGAGGACGCGGAGGCGGATGTCGTACTTGTGGGTGCCACTCCTGTCATCGTCGCTGCCACGTGGCGGTTGATGAATCAAAAACCCGTGATTCAGCCGGACCCGGGGCTTCGTTTTGCGGAAAACTTCCTCTACATGCTGTCAGGCCGCAGGCCGACCGCGGCTATGGCTTGCGCGCTGGACACGTATTTCAACGCGATGGTTGATCACGGCATGAACGCATCGACCTTCACGGCTCGCGTCATCACTTCGACGCGATCTGATCGGAAGTCAGCCATCGTCGGCGCTCTCGGTGCTTTAAAAGGCCCGTTGCACGGTGGTGCCCCCGAGCCAGCCTTGGCCATGTTACAGCAAATAGGCATTCCCGACCGAGCCGAGCCCTTCATTAGAAACGTCCTCGAACGCGGTGAACGCCTGATGGGCTTCGGGCATCGCGAGTACAAGGTGAGGGATCCCCGAGCGGCCGTTCTCGCACAAGCCGCTGAGAAGCTGTGCGTGGCCAAAAGGGATACTGGCCTGTTCGACTTAGCCAGACTCGTAGAATCAGAGGCGGTTCGACTATTGGAGGAATACAAGCCGGGCCGACGCTTGTTTACCAACGCCGAGTTCTATACGGCCGTTCTACTGCACGAACTTGGCGTTCCATCCGAGTTGTTTAGCTGCACCTTTGCCGCAACTCGCATAGCTGGCTGGATCGCTCATTGCCGGGAACAGGAAGTAGTGGACCGGATTTTTCGGCCGCAGTCAGAGTACGTCGGGTGCGAGGGTAGAGAGTGGGTACCCCTAGGAGACCGCTGACACGGCCCATCTCAAGTACTTGGGCTTGCTCCACAAGGGTACCATAGCGACTTTTCCGTCGTCTTTCGCCGATACCTAAGTACACGACAGTAGCGCGGTATGAGATGCTTCGCTTTGCTCAGCATGACAGCAAGCAGCGCACCAGTACTTGTCATGCTGAGCGGAGCGAAGCGGAGTCGAAGCATCTCAGCCCTCCCATGCCTGAAATCCAGTGGATTACTGTCGAGTACTTAGCGCCGATACTAACGCAAGCGAGGTGAGTCGCAAAAATGAGAACGTTCAAGCTGTGGGCGGGCGGAGATGCGCACGTGGGCACGGATCTGGCGCGGGCCAATCGCCGCAGTCTTGCGGATGCGATCCTGCAGGCCGAACAGGGCGGCACCGATGGCGGTCCTCCGTTCGAGTGGGATATTATGCTGGACATCGGGGACCTGTCCGGGTCGCAGACGCCGCCGGATGACGAGGAAGGGGAAGAGGTGGTGCGGCAGTACAGCACATCGACCAAACATCCCCGGGAAGATTTCTACAACATTGTGGGCAACCACGACGCCAGCGGTCCCGACGAGCCGTGCCAATGGTGGTTCCGAAAATGGGTGGATCCCACCGGGGAGAACTCCGAGTATTCCGGCCTTCACGCCGACCGGCGGCCCTATCCGATCGAGGGCACCTGGGAGCGGTATTCGTTTCAGGTGGGGAATGTCCTGTTTCTGGCGATGGGTGACCGCAACGACGGCGGCCCTCCGGTTGGGCGCGGCGAGAAAGGCGGATACCCCGCAGGCGCAGTGACGCGGGAGACGTTCGAGTGGTGGAAAGAGAAGGTCGCAGAAAACCAAGACAAGATCATTGTAACGGCCCACCACCATATGCTGAAGGACACGACCGTGGCGTCCGGCCCTTGGGAGGGAGTTGACGGAGGCTATCATGGCCGCTTTGAAGACGGGGCACCCATCGGGGCATCGTATCTCTATTTCGTGGGGGGAGAACCAGATGCGGGGTCATTTGAGTCTTATTTGGCAGCGAATCCGGGCGCGATTGATCTCTGGCTGGGAGGCCATACCCATACGAATCCAGACGATACACACGGCGGGCGGTCCCACGTGGAGCGGAAATGGGGGGTGACTTTCGTCAATGTGGCGGCCATTTCGAAATATCACGGCCACAGGAATGTTTCGATGAGCCGGTTGTTGACGTTTTCCGAAGGGACGGCGGAGGTCAACATCAAGTGCTATCTTCACATGAGCGACTATGCACCGCAGGGGTGGTACGACAGGGCGGAAAGAACGGCGCCGCTGCGGATGCCGTTCTCATATTGACGGGCACGTAGCCCATTGGGCGCTGCATCAGAACAGAATATCAGCAAACGTCAGTAGCCAAGCCTCGAAGTCAATACCTTGCTTATCCTCCTGAACCACTGTTTCTGACTGCCGAGCAGGTGGAGATTGGGAACGCAGCACCAACCTAGACAAGTGCTCGTGGGCAAGGTGCCACCCTCCTTCCTGCTTGACCCACACGCTGGAGAGACGAAGTGTATGCATCCGACTGCGCTGTTTTTTCATAGAGATTCTGGCATCCAGATATCCTGTCACCACAGCGGTATTCTCAAAGAGTTGCACCTCGATATGCCGGGGTTTGAGGTTGAACGTGAGTCCGGCCTTGAACCCGGACTTCATGCGGTCCCGATCGAACCCTTCGCGAAGCAGGCCGCCAGATGAGGAGAAAATGGTATAGCTCGGCGCAAAACTGCGCCCCAGTCCTTCGTGATCTTTGGCAGCAAAAGCTTGGTAATGATCCATCACGGCAGACCGTACACTCTCTTCGTCGGCGGAACCGCGGGCGGGCAACAGGGCAAGTGTGCACAAGACTGCGAGAAAATACCTGAGATTATTCATGGAAGTGAGGATCTCCTTTCGAGTTTCAAGTTTTCCAAAAAGAAGTGAACAAACACCCGCAAGGTGAACGCTATGAACCCCTACCAAACGAATGTCTTTATTAATGCGCAAGCCCATCCTCCACCGGACTACGGCCCCACGCAGAAGGCATTGCTAAATCGAGATGCCTTCGCCGATGTGGAAGCAGAAGTGACGCGCTTGCCCGGTTATCAACCGACGCCGCTGATTGCATTGAACGGTCTTGCTGCGGCGAGCGGTGTTGAGGGCCTGTGGTGCAAGCACGAAGGGTATCGCTTCGAGGTGGGGAGTTTTAAGCCGACGGGACCCGTTTACGCTATGTTGTCCGTGTTGAAGGGTGAGATCAAAAAAGCCACTGGTGTGGAAACAGTCACAACACAGGAGCTGATAAATCGGAAGTATGAGTCGGTGACGAGAGAGATTGTCGTCTCGGCGGCAACATCGGGCAATCACGGGCGAGCGTTGGCGTGGGGTGCTCGCATGTTCGGCTGTCGATGCGCGATTTATATGAATGATGGCGTCAGCGCCGGTAGGGAGGAAGCGATTGCGGCCTATGGCGCAGAGGTAGTGCGGGTACCGGGAAGCTATGATCGAGCGGTGCAACGATCGTACGCGGAGGCTGAGATGTTTGGCTATTTTGCCATATCGGATGAGAAATCCGCGGAGTATCCCCACATCTCCCGCGAGATTATGCAGGGCTACGCAATGGTCGCGGACGAAATCGTTCGCCAGTTCAGCGACGGCCAGCCGCCTACTCATGTCTTTGTCCCCGGCGGCGGCGGTCGCTTGGCCGCGGCTACCTGCGGGCATTTGTGGGAGCGCTATGAGAGCAACCATCCGCGGGTAGTTGTTGTTGAACCCACCACATCTGCCTGCCTATACCAAAGCGCGATTTCAAACAGCGCGGCAACCGTCAGCGAGGATGGTCGGTCCGTTATGGACGGACTGGTTGTTGAATCCGCGTCGCCCCAAGCGTGGGATATTCTAAAGGCTGGTGCTTTCGCCTTTCTTACTATCCCCGACGAAGCGGCTGTTGATGCCATGCGACAAGCGGCGAGCGGCGTCGGTGGCGATCTCCCAATCGCGATTGGGGAGACGGGGATTGCTGCGTGGGCGGGATTTCTGGCGACGACCCGCGACGAAAATCTGCGGCAGCAGTTTGGACTCGATTGCAACAGCCGCATCGTCATCATTGCAACCGAGGGCCCGACCGATTCGGAGGTTTATCGCAACCTTGTTGGTACGACTCCAGAAGCGGTTTTGGCGGCAACCGAACCGCAACCGGAATAGGAGAAAGGGATCCCGCGATGACAAGACGCGAATATTTGGAATCGATTATGCCAACGCGCGAGATGGTGGATCATTTCGTGACACCTGCGAAGGCAGATGTGCCAGTAGAGTTGGCGAGGATTATGTGTAATAATGCACAGTCGGCGTTTGATCCCGAGATC
>JAPPEF010000006.1 GCA_028875335.1 Gemmatimonadota bacterium | reverse complement strand
TATCTACTGCCGTTATTTTCTCGCTTAAACGCAATTCAACGCCCGAAATATCCTTAGTAAGTTTCCACAAAAACGCCAGAACAGCAGCTATTCCGGCTAAGGTAATCCCAGTGCCTAAATCAATCATGACAACCTCCTTTCAAAACCCAAATTAAGCAAATCGACCTTGAAATTCGACACTAAAAAATTGCCCGACACCCCTGACGTGACCGCCCTCGATGGCTCGGATGTGCGCATTCTATTGGGCCTGCAAGGCGGCGGCATGGCGCATTTTGAACTCCAACCCGGCCAGACGTCCAAGGCCGTTGCCCACCGCACGGTCGAAGAGATCTGGTTTTTTCTCGCTGGTCGCGGCCAAATGTGGCGGCGGCAGGACGACCGCGAGGAAGTAGTGGCCGTCGAGCCGGGCGTCTGCCTGACCATTCCGCTGGACACCCACTTCCAGTTCCGCGCCTTGGGCGACGAGCCGCTCGCCGCGATTGCCGTTACCATGCCTCCATGGCCCGGCGAAGACGAAGCCTACCCGGTCGAGGGAATGTGGACGGCGACTGCGTCCGATTAGGCGATGTAGCTATGCCCCTCAAAACCCACACCGTCCACCTGCACACTCCCCGTCTGTACCTGCGTCCCATGACCGACGCTGATTGGGACATCTTGCTGCGCTGGAACCAAGATCCCGACGTGTTATATTACGCCGATGGCTCAGATGTGACAGCCTATACGCTCGACCAGATCAAGCGCATCTATAGCGGCATATCGCAAGCCGCCTTCTGTTTTATCGCCGAACTCGATGGCCAGCCCATCGCCGAGGCTTGGTTGCAGGCCATGAATCTGTCGCGCATTATCGAGGCCCACCCCGGCTGCGACTGCCGCCGCATTGACCTGTCCATTGGCGAGAAGCAATACTGGAATAAAGGTTTGGGGACGAAAATAATCCGCGCGTTGGTCGATTTCGGTTTTTCTCAGGAGAAGGCTGATTTTGTCTTCGCCTGCGACATTGCCGACTACAACCCCCGCAGCCGCGTCGCGTTTGCCAAAGTAGGCTTCCTCGTCGTGTCTCACATCGCCCAGCCACCCGGCGGCAAGGCGCGCTCTATCTGCGATATGCGCATCGCTCAAACCGAGTGGGCTGCAGGTGCCAATCCGTCGTCCTGAGTCTAAGCGGAAAATTTGGCTGTCGTCCTTCCGAGTCGTAGTATTCAAGACGGCTTCTTGAGAAAGGACAGACAATGTTGTACCACCGCTTGCGCCAACTCGACCAAAGGGGTACTCCCATTCAGGTCGGCCTCATCGCGGCCGGCACCTTTGGCACCCAGATCGCCTCGCAACTGGCCCACGCTCCCGGCATGCGCTTGGCCGCCATTGCCGAATTGGATCTAGCCAAAGCCCGGCGTGCGTACGGCCGGGGCCAGATCCCCGACGACCAGATAGACACAGCCGACGATCCCGCAGCCATTGACGCGGCCATGGAGGCGGGCCGCTACGCCGTCACCGGCGATGCCCGCGCCCTGATGGAGAGCGGCCTCGACCTAGTTATCGAGGCCACGGGCAACGTCGAGGCCGGAGCGGCCCACGCCCGCTATGCCATCGCGCAAAAAAAGCACCTAGTCATGGTCACGGTGGAGGCCGATGTAGTAGTTGGCAGCCAACTGAAAAAACTGGCCGATCAGGCCGGCGTGCTCTACAGCGCCGCGTACGGCGACGAGCCGGCCTGCGCCTTGGAACTGTGGGACTGGGCCCGCGCCCTCGGCTTCAGGGTAATAGCCGCTGGCAAGGGCACGCGCTTTAAGACCGCCTTCCGCAAAGCCAATCCCGACGATGTGTCGCGCCTGTACGGTTTTACCGGACGCGATTACAACGCCCAGATGTTTGGGTCATTTTTAGACGGGACTAAGCACGCCATTGAAATGGCCTGTCTATCCAATATGAGTGGCCTCGTGCCCGACGTGCGCGGCATGCACTTTCCCATGTCTGACTTGCGCCAGATCCCCGACATTTTGTGCCATCGGAGCAAGGGCGGACTGCTCAACGAGGAAGGCGTGGTCGAGGCGGTCAGTATTATCGATGAGAACGAACAGGCCGTCGAGCGCGGCTTGCGCGGCGGCTTGTACTGCGTCGTCGATGGGGCCACGTCCTTTGCCATGGAATCGCTCGGCTCGTACGGCGAAATCATCGGCATGATTATCGGCCAGCGCAGCGGCTACGGCATGATCTACCGCCCGCAGCACTGGGTCGGCCACGAAATGCCCATCAGCGCGGCGCGCATCGCCCTCGACGGCCAGACCTCGGGGCACCCCATCGGCCATTACGCCGAAGTTGTGACCGCGGCCAAAAAGCCCCTCGCCGCTGGCACTGTGCTCGACGGCGAGGGCGGTTATTGCGCGTACGGCCTGTTGGAAAAAGCCGACCACGCCCGCTCTGGCAACCTGCTGCCCATAGGTCTGTCGCAACGGGCCGTGCTCACCCGCGACATCCCCGAGGACGATCTGATCACCTACGACGATGTCGAATTGCCCGACTCCGAATTGCTCGCCTTGCGCCGCCAACAGGAGGCCGACCTATGCGCCTAGTCATCTTGTCGTACAGCCACCACGGCCGCGGCATCGGCCAGACCATCCGCGCCTTGGGGCACGATATAATCGGGGTTATGGATGGGGAAGAAGCTCCACGCCAACAACTGGCAGAGATTTTCCAATGTCCAGGTTTTGCCACGGCGGGCGAGTGCCTCGACGCTGCGCAGCCCGACGCGGCCCTAGTCGCTGGTAAGCACATTGAAATGCCGGATCACGTGCAGGCCTGCGTCGAGCGGCGCATCCCCTACTTGCTCGACAAACCCTTTGCCGATTGCGCTGCTCGACTCCGCTCTGCGGCCGAAGCTTCGGCCAAGCACGGGGTCTTCAGCGCCCTGACTCTGCCCAACCGCGCCAGCCGAATCGTTGCCACGGTGGAGCGTCTGTTAGCTGACGGCACGCTAGGCGATTTGGTCCAGTACAGTTGCCGTCTCAATAATGGCCCGCCCTCGCGCTACGACCCGACGCCCTCGGCTTGGCACAACGACCCATCCATTTCCGGCGGCGGCAGTTGGGCTGTAGAGGCGGCCCACGGCATTGACACCTTCCTGCAATTCGCTGGCGAGCAGACGGTACACGTGGTCGGTGCCATCATGTCCAATGCGACGCACGGTCGCATAGTGGAGGATATTGGTTTGGGAATGCTGCGCACGGATGGAGGCGTGACCGGAGTTATCGAAAGCGGCTACGCCTATCCGTCAGGAGTGCGCAGCGGCGACCATTTCTTCCGCTTTATCGGCACCCGCGCCATGGTGTTTCAGCAGTACGGCAAAGAGGGCGAGCCGCTCATCGAAGTCCACACTACTGAAGGCGTGCAATTCAGTGAGGATCTGTCGCACGGCGAGCGGATGGCGGCCATTGTCGATCAAGCCCTGACCGCTTTGGCAGATGGGCGATCCTTCACCCCCAACGTCGATCAAGCCGTGCGCATCCTCGAAATACAGGACGCGGTGTACGACCGCGCTCGCAGAAACCCGCTGACCAATGGGCCGCATCCCATGGGCTCTCCGCCTAGCATCTAATGATGCTGATGCTACGGCGAACAGTTACGGTTTATAGCTGCTCATATAGTTGTATGGTTCGCTGAGCCGCGTCTTCCCACGTGAAGGCCGCAGCTCGTTGGCGTCCTTGGTGCGATAGCCGTTGGCGGAGCGCGGAATCGGTCAGCAGGCGCTGCATGCCGGCGGCGATGGCTGCGGTGTCGAGCGGATCGACGAGCACTGCATCTTCTCCGGCGATTTCGGCGAGCGACGAACAGTTTGACGTGAGTACCGGACAGCCGCTGGCCATCGCTTCGAGCACGGGCAGCCCGAATCCTTCTATTAGCGATGGAAAGGCGAAAAAGAGCGCGTGGGCAAAGCAGGCGCGGATTTGCTCGTCGCTGAGTTGACCGGCGAGGAGCACCCGGTCGCCCAGGCCGAGTTGATGCGCCAGGCGCACGAGTGCGGGATTGCCCTCGCCGCGGCCAGCGAACACGAGGGCGAGATCGGGATGGTCCGGGGCGATTTGGGCAAAGGCGCGCACTAGCCGAGGTAGATTTTTATACGGTAAGCTGTTGCCTAGGCCAAACGCAAAAGGCCGTTCTGCAAGACCATTGAGAATATCCTGCTGCGCTTGGTCTTGGACGGTCGAGCTACCCAAGTCAAACGGGGCCGATTCCGCGGTGTCCGAGTGCCAAGCGGAAGCCACGCCATGGAGGATGGCGGTTACTTTGTCGGCTGGCACGCCGTAGTCGAGCGCAGCTTGGCGCGTGCTTGCGGAGACGGCGACGATGTGGTCCGACGTGGCAATGGCGCGGCGGATACCGAAGCTGCCCAGAGATCCTTTGACCCAGCGCCACCAGCGCCGTCCGTCGGCGAGGTGGGGATGATCCACCCAGATCAGGTCGTGCAGGGTGATGACGACCTGCCGGGCGCGCACGCCGATGGGGAGAAAGTGGTACAGGGAGTGGTACACGTCGGCGTCGAGCCCGTTGATGGTCCGGGCACCAGCGAGGATGTTGTGCGGCGAGGAAATGTCGTGCTGTGAGAAAATCTCCCTGAAGTTGGCCTGATCGGCGATGGGGCCGTGGCGCGAAGGACGGCGGACGACGATGTATTCGTTTTCGCGGTCTAGCTTGGCGATATGGCTGACGAGATCAGCGGCGTAGCGGCCGAGGCTGGTGGGCACATC
>JAPPEF010000367.1 GCA_028875335.1 Gemmatimonadota bacterium | reverse complement strand
AAAACGGAAGCGCACCAACAAAAAAGGGGACCTCAGCCGAGGCCCCCTTTTTTGTGCCATGAACGGTGTTATTTCAGTTCGCTCATCCGAAACAGGGCGTGGAGTTCAATGCCCTCTCGGGCGAGGCTCTCGGTGCCACCGGATTCGCGGTCAATCACGCAGATGGCCTGTGAAACCTCTGCGCCAAGGTCGCGCAGATCTTGGGCGGAAAGAGCAATTTGTCCACCGGACGTGACGACATCTTCAACAATCAGCAGATTTTTGCCAGCAATGTCGGGGCCTTCGGCGAGTTTACAGGTGCCGTATTCTTTGGCCTGTTTGCGCACGAAGCACGTAGGCAGTCCCGAAAGCTGAGCGAGCATGGTGGCGATAGGCACTCCACCGAGTTCGAGACCGGCGAGAATGTCTGTGTCGTCGGGGATTAAGGGCTGGAGATGGGTGGCGAGTACGCGGAGGAGTTCGGGATGGGTTTCAAACTGATATTTGTCGAAATACTCTGTGGCCGTCGCGCCTGAGCGCAAAGTAAATTGTCCGCGCAGGTGAGCGGTCTGATAGATGCGGTGAGCAAGTTCAAGTCGGGTCATAGAACAAACCTATTTCAAAAAGAAGTTTTAGTTTTGAAATCAGTTGGGCAGATCCTCGGCGGGAATATCCCGCAGCCGCGGGTTGTTTTGATCGCGCGGCGAGAGAATCGGCACCCCCTCAATGCCCCAGTCCAACCCCACATCGGGATCGTCCCAAGCCACGCCCCACTCGTCCGTGCCGTCGTAGTAGGAATCGACCAAGTAGAAAAGCATCGCGTCGGTGACGGCGTAAAAGCCATGCGCTACCCCCGTCGGAATAAAGACACCCCGCAATGCCTCTTGATCTAATTCAATGACTTGCCCCTGCCCGCGCGTCGGCGAACTGCGGCGCAGATCGAGCAGTCCAACGCGTAGCGCACCCATGCCGCAGTGCCAGTAGTCAACTTGGCGATGGTGATAGTGCAAGCCGCGCAGCACGCCCTGTTGCGACTCCGAGCGGCTCCACTGCAAGGCGTCCCAACTGCGCTGGGGAAACCACTCCTTGCGATACACCTCGGTAAAACGACCCCGCTCATCGCCGTGCGACTGTAGCTCGGCGATATAGACGCCTTCAATGGCTGTAGAGGGGCAGCCCTGGGCCATCTCAAGCGGCCTTGCCGCAGCATCTTTTGAACTTCTTGCCGCTGCCGCAGGGACACGGGTCGTTGCGTCCGACCTTGGGGGTTTCGCGGCGAAAAGTCTCTACCTTGCCGGGAAAGAGCCGACCTCCGTCCAACGCGTCGGCCGGTTTTTCACCTTCTAGCGCAGGTCGCGGCGTCTGTAACCACTCCTCGTGCAATTCCCTCATCTCCGCTTCATCCGGCTCACCGTCGAATCCGCGCTCTTGGCAAAAGGCACTAAAATCGGCCAACATAGCCCCCTGCGGCGAGCGCAGCATTTCCTCGACTTGCTGCACGTCAACTCCGGGCGGCAGGGCTTGCTGGAGTTGGGCCAAGTCCAACTCCTCCAGCGCGGCCGGTTCTTCATCGTCTGTATCTGGGGGAGCAGCAGGTGCTACTTCAGCGGCGATTTCGGCCAGAACTTGGCCCATTTCGCTGCGATCGGCCTCAGCCGCCGTCGGCAGCACTTGATCGACGATCCAATCTACCTCTTCGCCATCTGTCAACAGCTCAACTATCTCTTCAGCCGAGAATTTCTCTGCCCCCTTGGCTTGGCACAATGCCTCCAAGCGCGTGGCCAACTCCTGCACGAGCGCACTCCATTTTCATCAATTACGTGAGCGAATTTACCGGTGCGAAATCTACCGCTTGCCCCTGTACCTGTCAAAAGACGCGCCTCAGAAATCTGAGGATACTCAGATTTCTGATTGCTACATTCGGCTTTTTGTGGCCAATACCCCTAAAAACGGGCAAAAAAGTGCGCATTCTCCCCTTAGTGAGGAATGGCATGATTATTGCTGTATCATAGCCGAGACGATAATCGCTTGAATTGTACTTGAAAGGAGCGCCACCATGGTAGCGACAAATGAACTCACGGATAGGGAAATTTTGCTGCGGGCCGCCGAAGACCAAGGCCATCTCAGTGTGCTGGTCAAACGCTACCGCACCCCCCTGTACAACTTTGTCTATCGCTTTGTCGGCGACAAGGAAACGGCCGAGGACATCGTCCAAGAGACTTTTCTCCGCTGCCTGCGCCACAGCCACCAGTACCCAGCCATCGAACAGGTTTCCACTTGGCTCTACACCATTGCCGGCAACCTAGCCAAAACCGAATTGCGCCGCCGCAAGCGCTGGCATTGGATTCCCATCAGCCCCAGTGACGACGAACAGACCACCGCCTTTTACGAGCCAGCCGCCAAGGATCCCCTCCCCGGCGAACAGGCCGACGGCAACCGCGTCAAATCCCTCGTCGTCGATGCCATCGAGGATCTGCCTACAGAATTTCGCGCCGCCGTGCTCCTCCGCGATATGAACGGGCTCTCGTACGAGGAAATCGCCAAGATCATCAACTGTCCCGTCGGCACGGTCAAATCTCGCGTCAACCGGGGCCGCCTGCGGCTGCAAAAGACCTTGCGTGGGCTAGCTGAAGAAGTTATTGGACCGCTCGCCGCACCAGCCTGATCTCTTCGCCAACTCTCCGTAGAGGCGTTGTCATTGCCCAGCGGCGTGCTCCTAATTATTTTCGCTCATCTGCAATTAGGAGCACTCCATGACTATTGATGCCCAACGCCTCTACGGCTTTGTCGAGCAACTGCTCGCCGCGCACGCGCCCTCGGGCGCGGAATCCGCTATGGACGCCCTCGTCAACGAGCTCGCCGCCCCCATCGGCGATGCCGTCTGGCAGGACGCGGCCGACAACATCATCATCCACATCAAGGGCCAAAGCCAAGATCAACCCGTAGCAGCCATCGCCCACAAAGACGAGATCGCCCTCATCGTCAAGCGCATTGAATCCGACGGCAAAATCAGGGTGCAGCCCTTGGGCGGCTTGCACCCTTGGGCACTAGGCGAGAGTCCAGTGGAAATCCTAACGCGGGACGGCCTCTGCCCGGGCGTTCTCTCCACCGGCGCCAAGCACGTCTCCACAGAAAGTCCAGCGGGGCGGCTCAAAGACGGCCAACCACTCAAGTGGGAACAGATGTGGATTGAAACGAGGCTCGCGGCCGAGGAGCTGGCCCAGCGCGGGATCCGCGCCGGCACTCGGGTCGTCATCGCCGGTAAACACAAGACGCTCTGGCGATTGGGCGATTGCGTCTGCGGCTACAACCTCGATTGCCGCGCCGGCTTGGCGGCCATGCTCGAAGTGGGCCTGCACTTGCGGGAGACCCGACCGGCCCAAGACGTATATCTCGTGGCCAGTTCCAGCGAGGAAATCGGCGGTCACGGCGCAATCTACGCGCTCGGGCGGCTGCCGGTTGATACAGCCGTTGCCGTTGACATCGCACCCGCGGCCGCCGAATACGGCACGGCCAACAGCGGCGACCCCATCATCGGCGTCCGCGACACTCGGGGCCTGTACGACGCGCGCATCATCGACCGCTTTGACGCCCTAGCCACCGCCGGCGGGTTCAGCATCCAAACGGCCGTTCTCACTTCGTATTCCAGCGACTCGTCGATTGCCAAAACGTCCGGCGCTATTGCACGCGCTGCGCTGATTGGCTATCCAGGCGACAACACGCACGGGTACGAAATCTGCGCGTGGGACGGCATCGTCAACACGGCGCGGTTGCTTTTGGCTTATTTGGAAGATCCAGTGGTGGACTAAAAAGCGCGCTGGACCAAAAAGTCCAGCATTTCTCCCAGCATATCGCGCGAAGGGTTGGCCGGAAGTTTTTCTAGGTGCGTCAAGCTCTCTGCGACCTTCTGCTGGCACACGCTTTCGACGTAGCGGTCGCATTCGTAGTGTTCCACCAAGGCGATGACTCGCTCGATCTCAGCGGCCGTGTTGAGGTGCCGCTCTTGGTGTAAGATCGCCAGCACTTCCTCTCGCTCTGCGACCGTGCATTTGCCCAATAGGTCGATGATAATTAAAGTCCGCTTCCCCTCCGCAATATCCCCACCCCGCTCCTTGCCGTAGGCCCCGGAAGTAACCCCGGGCGCAGAGCCAGCGTCTTGTTCGGAAGAGCTCAAGTTCAGCAGGTCGTCGCGCAGTTGGAACGCAATGGCCATGGACTCGCCGAAGTCGCCGATACAAGTTCGCAACTCCATATCGACCCCCGCGATAATCGCCCCGGCCGTACACGGCCCCCGGCCCGTGTACCACCCTGTCTTTTTGCGCAACATGGTCATAAACTCGTCCTCGCTGGGGATGTAGCGCTGGCGAATCCAGCCCACGTCGTATGCCTGTCCCTCAAACGTCTCGCACGAGCCGCGGATCATCTCGTCGATCAAATCGAGTGCGACATCCGCCCCCAACACCTCGCGGTTCGCGCAAAGGATCTCAAAGACCTTGGCGTACAGGGCATCGCCGACGTTAATGGTCAATGGAATCCCGTGCAGCTTGTGTAAACAAGGCTTGCCGCGCCGCATCTCCGAATCGTCTTCAATATCGTCGTGGACTACGGCAAACGACTGGAACATCTCAAAGGCCACCGCAGTCCGCATGGCTTTCTTCACGTCGCCGCCGCAAGCTTGGCATGCCAAAAGCACCAACACCGGGCGGAATCGCTTGCCGCCGCGCTCCGGGTAGTCGCGCATCAGCCGATATAGAAAGTCCTCGGGTTCGC
>JAPPEF010000125.1 GCA_028875335.1 Gemmatimonadota bacterium | reverse complement strand
ATCAGGTGCGCGCCTTTTACGCGGCCGAGGATCGCCGGGCCGACGGCAGCGTGGTACGGCCTTAGCGTCGAGGCCCGGAGCTAACGGGCAATCAGCACTGTCACCCGATGCGGCTCGGTTCCCGGCGGCAGTCTCCGGGCCCCGTGAGCATCTCGTAGCGTGAACGGATGGTGCATGAGGATGTCCTGCTTGCCGTCCTTGTTGAGGTCCACTAGCCAAGTGTATTCCTCGTCGTTGGGCACGGCGACCGCAACGTTCTGAGGCTGCCGAGCGAACAGGTCCGGTCCCGGCACGCCGACGAGGAGGTCCATGATCCGAGGGTGATCCCCGATGAGCAGGTCCGAGAGGCCGTCGCCGGTCACATTCCCGATGAGCAAAGTCGAGTTGAACGCACGCGGCCAACTCTTTTGCGTCTTGCGGCGTTCGTGCGTCGCCCCTCGCAGCACGATGTCCAGTGGTACCCATCCCGGCTCCTTATGGCTAGGTACGCCATCTAACGCAATTCTGCGGGTGGCGTTGGGTGTGTCGGGATAGCGGCCCCCTTCCACGCGATAGAACTCAAGATTCAACCAAATGTCATCGCCCATAAACCCTTTGAACCTCTTCCACAGGCTGCTCTCAAGGTATTCGACCTCAATGGTTGTGAACATCAATTCGACTTGGCCGTCGCGATCAAAGTCGTGCCGGTCCATACCAAGTTGGATGCTGCCATCCGACTGGAACGTGGCTCCGACCTCCGGCGCAAACGCAGTGCCGCCATCGGCTGTTGGCGCGCCGAAATGCACATCGAAGGCAGAACGCTTGTTGGCAATGCTCCGGCCCTCCAGCGAAAAAGTCACTAGGTCGGCGACCCCGTCGCCGTTCAGGTCGCTTAACGAGTGCAGCACCTTCCCCGTCATGTCTCCGGTGGCGAGTGAAGAAAGATTGTCAGAGTCGAATGCCACATCGGTCGTGAAGGTCTCGGCCTCCGAGGCAAACAGCCCACGCTCGTCCTGAAGGTGAACCTCGAAGTGGTCCGCGTTCCAGAACACCAAGTCGCGGCGACCATCTCGATTGTAGTCTATCTCGTGAACGCGGCTCTGAGACCAAGGGCCGTAGCGATATCCATCGGCTCCGTAGATCCTACTCATATCGGTGGAAGGGCCGATTTGCACGGGAGCGGCGAACGCGCCGTCACTCATCTGGACGAACACCCAGAAGCCATCGCCGTCCGGCACGACCAGATCGTCGCGCTCGTCGCCATTCACATCCCGAGTAACATCTACGTGGGGGATTTCGCCGCTGCGAGGCGGGTTGAAGTTGGAAGTAGCCGCCACCAGTATCCGTTCCGTCGCCGATTCGGGATCGAACCAGTTTAGGCGACCGCTCCCGTACGCAATCAACCGGTCGCGTCCACCGATGTTGGCGACATCGACGAATAACACTTCGGGACGCAATGTTGCACCGAATCGCGGCACCCAAGTGCTGTCGCCGAAAGCGTAGAGGCGCAAGCGGCGGTCGCCATTCTCGTCGATGCTCACCACGGCCAGATCCGCGACAGCACCACCGAGCAGAAATCCCGTCAAAACGGTCTGGCGTTCCGCCGAGCCGATGACGACCTCATATTGCTCGAAAAGGTCGCCAGTCGATTGCGCGGCGGCAGGCCTTACCCATCCCGATAGAAATAGTCCAAAAACCAGTGTGGGAAACAGGCCCTGAAAAAGAGAGCTAAAAATAGGCATGTACGCCCCCTCCTATGTAAACGCCCGCAAGCCCCTGAGATTGAGGCCCCTCTTTTTCCCGGCCAAACCCTTGACCGATTCCCACGTTCAAGCCGAGCGGAATTCCCCCAAGTGAAAACACAAGCTCGCCGCCAAAAGCGAGTCCAGCTCCTAGCGTCGTGGTGAGGAGATTCTGCTCTTCTTTATACTGCCAGCCACCTTCTAAAGTGAAGTAAAGTCGGGATAGATTCCACTTGCTTTGGTGCTCGAATATGGCATACGAAACGCCAGCACCTAACATGTGGTCACTATCCTGATCGTTGAGAATAAAGCGTCCAACGGTTTGCAGATATACGGGTGCCAGCCCGGTATAGCGAAAACTAATTCCACCAAATTCAGGTGTAGCTCCCTGAAGTCCGATACCGAAACTTTTGCTGAGGTCAGCTCGTGCAAACGTTGGGCTAGAGGCCAAGACAAGCGCCGCGAGTGCGATACCTGCGCCTCTTGAGGCCACTCTGAGTACGCTTCGGTGGTTTCTCATTGCATCCTCTCAGCCTGCTTGAATTAGATGAAAATCCGTTGGGATTTGGCGAAAAATAGCGCAACGCCTCCGTTGTCCTCGGACTGCTGGCGCTTGGCCTTTTTCGGCGTCGCTTACTTTAACACCGTCGCCAACGATAAGTGTTACTCGTGCGGATGGGTGCCAGAGCACGCTATCATGGCCGACGACGCCTTGTAGCCATGAAATGAGCGAGCCGAACGAAAGCCGAACGAAAGCTATTGAGCTTGTAAACTGATGATCGTATCATTAATTTACAAGCATGAACTACAGAAATCGCCACTTAGAGACTAAAATTCTTCGCTATAAAGAAATTTTTCCCGTCCTGTTGGTGACCGGAGCTCGCCAAGTCGGCAAGAGCACACTGCTTGGTCATCTGTGCGGTGCCGCCATGCCGCATATTACTTTCGACCCGGTGATTGATGTCGGCAATGCCCGCCAAGACCCTGAATTCTTCATCGCTCAGCACCCGCCCCCCGTCATCTTGGACGAGATCCAGTACGCGCCCGAACTGTTGGCGACTATCAAGCGCCGCGTCGATCGCGACGATACCCCCGGACAGTACTTTCTCACCGGCTCGCAGAACTTAGCCTTGCTCCGCGATGTGAGCGAGAGCCTAGCGGGCCGGGTCGTCGTTCTCGATCTGGGCCCTTTGACCCTGAGTGAGCGCCAAGGATGGGGCATCCGAGCCGAACCCGTGTGGTTAGAACTCCTACTGAATGCCGACGGCGCACTACCGGACTTGCACCATCAAGCGCGAGTACCGCACATCGCGCCGCTGCGGACAGCATTCGAGGTGCTGTGGCGCGGCGGCTATCCCCGGACCCTGGACCAATCGCCGGATGTCATTATCGACATCATGCAATCCTACGTGCGGACCTATGTTGAGCGCGATGTGCGAAGCCTAGCTAGCGTACAAGACCAGCAGCAGTTCTCGCGCCTGCTGAGCCTGTGCGCTGCGTTGACGGCGCAGGAGGTGAATCACAGTCAGTTCGGCCGCGAAATCGGCGTTACCCCCCAGACGGCCTCGCGCTGGCTGAATATCCTCAAGGCGACCTACCAGTGGCTAGAACTGCCGCCCTACCACGGCAATACAATCAAACGGATCAGCGGCAAACCCAAAGGGTATCTGACCGACACAGGGTTAGCCTCTTTCCTCCAGAGAATTTCCTCGCCCGAGGCACTCTCTGGCCATCCCCTGTTAGGGTCGCTTTTCGAGACGCATGTGGTGATGGATATCCACCATAAATTCCACTGCTTGACCATGCCTCCCCAGGTTTATCACTGGCGCACTCTCGCTGGTGCAGAGGTCGATTTGCTGCTGGAGCGAGATGGGATCTTCTGGCCGGTGGAGATCAAAAGCAGCACGCGCATTACTAGAGCAGATACGCGGGGCATTATGGCATTCCGGGAGACGTATCCGTCTCTGCGCCACGGCCCTGGAATTATAGTCGCCCCTGTAGAAGAGGTTTTCCAGCTACGCGACGAAATAGTCGTCATCCCCTACGATCTACTGTAAATCAGCCGTGCAGAATCGGATGGCCGTTGCCGGGGAAGAAAATCATATCGACGATAAACGAGATCCCCACCCCGAAGAAGTGTCCGAGAATCAGGCCGATGAAAAACGGCGCAGCCTTGCGGTATAGCTCGATGCCGCCAAAGCGCATAATCAAGCTCTTGGCCGCCCAAGACACAAAGATCGCCGGGGCTTGATTGCGCACCATCCAGATCGCAGAGATGGCCAAGCCCACCGGGTGCAGGGGCCACCACGGGAAGCGATACTGCATAAACGTCAAAACCGTCATAGCTGCCGCACCGATGCCAAAGAAGCCTAACTTTTGCGCGTGGAAATCGGCCGGGGTTTTTATCTTACTCATCGCGTCTTCAAAGGAGCGCACCCCCGCGCCCGAGGAGACGCGGAAAAACCAGGAGTTGAAGTTGGAAGCCCCCTGCTCGTAGGCCATGATAATGACGTACACAATGGCGGCGATAAAGCCGATCAAGAGGGCCAGCGCAATGGCTAAACACAGGCCGCGGCGGCTCATGCGCATGGCGTCGTGCAGCCGGGTGGCATGGGCAGCCGACGGCATAAAAATCGACTGCACATCGCTGAAAAACCCATAACTCATCCCCAAGGCCGCCAAACCCGTCGGCGAAATCGCACCCGTGCCAAAAGTCATCATGGTCATGGCTTGGCTGACTACGGGCGTCGTCAGGTAGAAGACGCCGGCCTGCACCACCAAGCGGGTAATGCCCAAGTAGGCAATCAGCACGCCGCCCAAGAAAAACGCAGCCACCGACATTTCCATGCCGGCCTTGTTGAGCCACGCCAGCATATAGACGACCCCGACCAACAGGCCGACGACTGCGCTGCGATAGGACATCAGCTCGCGGCTGTCGTCAACCGGATGAGCGGGATTCCATGCCTTGCGTGCCACGTCTTTTAGGTGATCGCGCGCCATCCACAGCCCCCACAGCACCAGCACCACAAAAGCTCCCCAGCACTGCCAAGATGTAGATGGCAAGCCCCACACGAAGTTGTCTGCCTCCGTAACCCCAACGCCAAAGCGGTTAAACAGACCCTCTTCGACCAACAGCAACAAATAGAAAAACCAGATGCTGAAGGTGACGTTGAGGTTGGCGAAATACATGAAGCCAACAACAGGAAAGTAGAAGCGGATATTAATGGTCGGAAAGCCGTGCGCGATCTGGATGGGATGGTGCCATTCGATCCTGGGAAAGAAGTGGAAGAAAAAGCCGACGATGTTCCACAAGACAATGCACAGGGGTATTGCCGCCCCCATCCAAAAGACCTTGTTGCGCAAGACGGCCGGCACGCGCGCAGGGCCATCGGCGTCCGCCACCAGAGCTTGCGGCACTTCCATCAGCGGATAGGCCAGCCGCTCGCGCTCGACCCACTGCTTGCGCAATATGACGACGAGGCAAAAACAGACCGCGTACAAAGTCCATATAAAGCTCAGCCACCAAAACAGCGGCATGGCCCACGCATCGAGCAGGGTGCCCCAAGGCATCGGCTCACCTATGGGCAGCCCTTCGAAAAACCAAGTCATGGCCAAGCCGTCATTGCTCGGCAACAGCCACGCCGGTAGGTAGGGCAAGACGTACGTGCCCCACTGGTTTTCAGCCGAGGCAAAGTAATAGGGCGTGGTGGGGATCGACAGCACATAGCCCATCATGAAGATGGGGATGCCGGTCGTCACCAAGCCCATGACGACGACCGTGATCATCTCGGCCGGCCGCAAGGCCCAGCCGGGGTTGATCGTCTTGAGCAGGATGTTGAGCAGGATGAGGCAGCAGAACGAGAAGCCGACGGCAATCGGAAAGAACGACCACGTGATCTCAGAGGACCCCAAGACCCAGATGGCATAGGGCGCGCCCAAACACACTACGAGGACTTGGATGACGCCGAGCACTAAGGAGCGGAGCGTTAGGCCGCTGGCCGCACCTTGGCGAGTATGCTCTTCTCGATATATAGGGGCCGCAGTCGGCGACGTCATCAAAAGCCAGCTTCAGAGGCGATTCTATCGGGATTAAACGCGGACAATATGGTTCCAATGCCTCGCACTCGCAATTCCGCTGCGCTAGTCTCCATCTAGCCCTGCCGCATGGCGACCCGCAGCCGGATCGCCAGCCGCGTAGTACGTGCCCGCGTCGGCCCACAGCATGACCGGAGTGGCGATGGGGCCGTTGCGGGCCTCGACTTGGTGGCCGCGCCGCGCCAGTTCGTCCCGCACCTCTGAATCAACCGCTGAACTGATAGCCAAAGAGCCAGCCTGTATAAACGTCTGCTCTCGCACCGGATTGGGATCAAACGAGTCCTCGTGGTGATCCGTGGCAAAGCGCGGCGCAACGACCGCTTCGGCCGGCTGCATCCCAAACTCCACAAAGTCGAGCAACAGGTTCAAAGTCGCCTGATCTTGCAAATCACCGCCAGCCACGCTGATGGCCAACACGGGCGCACCGTCTTTGAGCACCATCGTAGGCGTCAGGGTGATGCGGGGCCGCTTACCCGGCGCGATACAATTGGGGTGTCCAGGAGTCGTGTTGAGGCTGCGCAGGCGGTTGCCATACGAGACGCCTGTGCTGCCGGTGCCGCCAGCGTGATACACATTCGCGCTCGGCGTGGCCGATACGACCATGCCCCAGCGGTCGGCTACCACGCACGTGGTGGTGCCGCCGACGCCGGGCTGGAACACGCCTCCCTCTTGCAGTGCCTTCATGCCGAGCGGGTCGCCAGGACGAGCGTCCAACGCGGCTTGCCCCATGTCGATCAAAGGCTGCCGGAGCTGGGTATATTCGTCGGACAGCAAGGCGTTCATGGGCACATCCACAAACAGGGGGTCGCCGTAGTGCGCGTCGCGGTCGGCCATGGCCAGCTTCATCGCTTCGACGACCGCGTGGACGTAGTCGGCTGAGCAATAACCCATGCTTTTGAGATCAAACCCTTCGAGCAGCCGCAGGGCTTGGCACAGATAGGGGCCTTGGGTCCAAGGGCCGCACTTGTACACTTGGTAGCCCCGGTAATCGACTGCCACCGGCTCTTCGATCAAGGTCCTGTGGGCGGCCAGATCCGCTCGGCGCAAGAACCCGCCCTGCTCTATGTAAAATTCCTCTAAGTCCTCAGCTATATCACCGTGCTCGGCGCGGCGGCCATAGAAGTGATCGCAGGCCGCTTGCAGCTTCTCTTGGCGATTGCCAGTGGCGCGGTGTTCCTCCTCCACCATGCGCCGCAGCGTCCGCGCCAAGTCGGGGTGCCACGCCTCCTCGCCTGCGTCGAGCAGAGCCAAGGTCGGCGCGACAATCGCGGCAAAGCTCTGCGTGCCGTATTGCTGCAAAAGGGTGATGCACAAATCCACGACCGAGGGCACCGGGGCCATCTTGATGTCGCGGTCCGGGATGCCGTGCTCCATGTACCAAGCAACAGCCTCCGACGACAGCGGCGCGCGCCCCTGGCCGGACAGCGACTTGACCGCGTTCCCATCCCAGACGAGCACCGGCACTTCCCCGCCGATGGAACAGGCCCCGTGATCGGTGACGTTGAGCGCGAGAATCGCACCGGCAGCGGCATCGGCTGCATTGCCGCCCGCGCTGAGAATTTCAATACCAGCGGCTACCGCCCCGGCACCACCAGCCGCAATAACGCCGGTTTTGCTCTGGGCGTGCCAGCCGATCTGATCTACCCTACTCATGTGTTGCTCCTTGTCAGAAATAAGATGTGCCGCGTTTAATCAGTCTCAGTCTGTGTAAAATTCTCGACGCAATTCGTCTTCAGGAATAAACCGGGACGCCTGACGCATGATGGCATTCAGCGTTCCGATGTCCAACTCTCGGTGCCGAGGTACCGTGAGCGTTTGAGATGTGCCAGCCTCTAAAGTTCGCCGTAGTTTGATGTGACTCCCGCGCTGGGAGTGAACGCGGAAACCGAATTTTGCTAGTATACGGACGACTTGGTCCCCAGAGAGTCGTCTTAGCCTAGGCAATCGCCGGTTCCAATTCCATGGTAACCAAGATAGTCGGATCCGGCATTAGGCCGAAAGTCGAGAGATCTTCGCCCTCTATATGCAGTGCGACCGCTTCGCGGAGGTTGGCTAAGGTTTCGTCTAAAGTGACGCCTTGCGTTACAACGGCCAACTCGACGCACTCGGCAACGTAGTGGGTCTCGCCCGACCTGATGAACGCTTTGATCGTGTGTTGCAGGTTCATTTGACTCCTTCCGAGTAAGCACCGCGCTCAATATCGCCTTGCGAGGACGGTCTGTCGAGTCTGGCGACGGAGGAACACACCCCTTTCACGCGGAGCGGATCAATATCCATGCTCCAAATAAGAGAAAATTCGATTATGCCTCAACATCCCTTTATATTTATAGGTTCGCTACGATGCTGCGCTGTAGCGCTGTCCGTTGCCTCCCTCGACCACGAGAAGGTAAAAAACGGCACGCTGGCAGCAAAAATCGAGGCTGCTACGAACGATCTGCAAGAGTACCGTTCCGCCCTCATCACCAACGCCGAGACCGGCAAAATTGACGTGAGAGAGAAAGCCGTTTTATGAAAGCCGATTCTATATACTTCAAAGGACATAGCTGTTTCAAAAAAGATTGGGTCGGCTTCGATACAATCAAGCCGATCAACGTCATTATTGGACGTAATAACTCTGGAAAATCCCATTTATTGGACTTGGTTGAAGCACTATGCGACGGCAAACTGTTCGACCGTGAGTGGGAGTACCGGTTCAGTGGTGTGTTGGACGAAAATTCGCTGAAGAGTGTTTTTTCGGAACGTACAAGCGGAGGCTACCTTGGTGGGGACCACTGGAATGACCATGGACAGTATTTCGTCGACATAGCAGTGACTTGGGAAGTTATCGCAAATAAGGTATCGGACGTAAGATTTCCAGAAGATTTCGACATAGGGTGTGGTCTAACAACTCGCAGTCACCTTTTTTCTGAACACTCAGTCGATGAAAGACGTTCAAACATTTATAAGGTTCTGAGCAACGTAACGCACCGTCTTAATGGGAGGTCTCTCCGCAGGCTCCTTGCAGACCGGGACATCAAGATTGAACTACCAGACACAGCATTGGATCTTGGCTCTGAGGGACAAGGAACTACAAACATAATACGTCGATTCATCACGTCTGAGAAACTCCCACGAGAGGTTATCCAAGAGGAACTTCTGACCGCGCTGAACTCGATATTTGGCGGTGATAGCCAGTTTTCAGAGATACAAGTACAAGTTCACGATGAAGCACAGTCAGAGACGATAAAGGACCATTGGGAGATCTATCTCGGCGAGGCGACGAAAGGGTTGATTCCCCTCAGTAAATCGGGAAGCGGCCTGAAGACCGTTTTCCTAGTTCTCCTCAATCTATTGGTCGTTCCCAAAATTGAGGAAAAGGATAAGTCTCTGTTCACGTTCGCCTTCGAGGAGCTTGAAAACAACCTCCACCCTGCCCTCTTACGGCGGTTATTCCAGTATCTTGAAAACTACGCCGTCAACAAAAAAGCGACGGTCTTCCTTACGACCCATTCCAGCATCGCCCTCGACTTTTTTGGCATATCTGATAATGCCCAGATTATCCGCGTACTCCACGATGGCGAGTCCGCCCACACGGAAACCGTCCACACGCATTCTAATCTTATCAAGATAATTTCCGAATTGGGAGCAAGGCCCTCGGATTTGCTCCAAGCGAACGGACTCATTTGGGTAGAGGGCCCTTCGGATCGCATTTATCTCAATCGTTGGATTGAGCTTTACACAGATGGCAGTCTTCGAGAAGGCCGCGATTATCAGTGCGTATTCTACGGCGGTGCGCTCCTAGCAAAAGTCCAGTTCACATCGCCCGAAGACGGGGACGAGGTCGCCGAACTCGCCAATCTTTTCCAAATCAATCACAACCTCATCGTTGTGTGCGACGGTGATCGAGAGGCCGAGAATTCTGACCTAAAGCCGAGAGTAGAGAGGATTCGCGAAGAAATTGAAAAGATAGACGGCGCGCACATTTGGATTACTGACGCCAAGGAAATTGAGAACTACCTTCCTGGTTCTGTCCTCTCAGAAGTTACAAGATTGCCATCGCTGCCAGATCCCGAAAAACATGATTGTTGGGAGTCATATACCGAAAAGAACATGGGGAGAAAGAGCATAGACAAGGTAGCCTTAGCCATTTCGAGCACCCGGTATATGACCAAAGAAGTAATGGAGGGACGATTCGAGTGGGAAGAACAGATGAAACAGATCGTCGAGCGCATTGACTCGTGGAACGGGAATTCTTGAGGTTATTCTTCTCTGGAGGTTAAAAAAAGAGAAATCAAGAAGATAATTTTTGAGCATTTTGAATATATTGAACAACAATGGGAAGAATTTCAGCGGAGGCGTCAGCAATGAAAAAACATCATCGAGTAACCGGATTGCACTTTGACGGGGATTGCATGGTTTTGACTATCGATGGTCGAGAAAAAACCTTTCGCGTGAGCGAAATATCCCCTGCTCTGCAAAATGCGTCTGACAAAGAAAAAAACCTCTTTGAAATCTCTCCTTCAGGCTACGGTATTCACTGGCCACTACTCGACGAGGATCTGTCCATTGACGGACTGCTCGGCGTCGCTCACAGGCCCGAAAAGAAAAAAACTCCTCTTCCATGAGCGAGCAGACCAACAGCCCTACTCATCAAGCCGTTGAATCAGGACGATTCACTGTATCAATTGATCGACTTGAGCCAAGATTTCATCGGGCATCGGCCGGTCGGAGATGCTTCTCCCTACGTATTTCCATTCGATGTCGCCCCTAGGCGAGACGATGACAGCAGATGGAGTCGCGACGCCGTCATTCAGGAGGTTGTAAACTCCGTAATCCTTGGCCACCTCGGCGTCCTTGTCTGACAGAATAGCGAATTCAGCGCCGGTGAGCTCCACCATTTTCAGCGCGTCGGCGGTGTCATCCGTGCTGATCGCCGCAAGCGACACATTTCGCTTTAGAAACTCGGGATATACATCTGCCAACTCACCTAGTTGGCTCCGACAGGAACCTCAGAAGAATCCTCTATAGAACAGCAGTACCGCCGCCGCGCGGTTGTCGAGTAAGTCGGATAGGGAAACAGAAGTCCCATCCGCCGCAGGTAAGGTGAAAGCAGGCGCTCGACCGCCTGTGGAGACCGGATTGGAATTGCAGCCGGCGAGGGCGATGAGGATCGCGGCTGCCAAGGGCAGAAACACTAGAAAATCTCGTTTAAGCCAACAGAGAAACCTGTGAGCGTGGGCGAGCTCATCGTCTGCCCCTCGCCGTAGATGGCCTCCACCTCAAAGGCATCTTCGCCGAGCCGCAGCACCGTCACCGTCCGGGCGTCTGGATCAACCAGCCAGTACTCCTTCACACCGTGTTTGACGTACAGAGCGCGTTTGAGCGTCCGGTCCTGCCCGGCGGTGGAGGGGGAGAGGATCTCGACGACCAAGTCCGGTGCACCACGAACATTATCACCGCCGAGCAGCAGGTGCGCTCGCTTATTGGAGACGAACAGTAGGTCTGGCTGTACCACGTCTGTGTTCGACAGCACCACGTCGCAGGGGGCAAAAAAGACTTCGCCTAAACTCCTCTCCTGTACGAAAACATGGAGCAACGCTCCTAGCCGGATGCCAATTCTCTGGTGCCCTAGATTGGGTGCAGGGACCATAATCAACTCTCCGTCCAATAACTCGTAGCGCTTGTCGTCCGGGGTGTGCTGGTAGTCCTCGTAGGTGAACTTGACGGCTGGATTGGGGCTGAGCATATCGCCCTCCTCTCGTCGCTATATGTACTGTTTACGGACGCCTAAATGCCGATCAATCAACTACTAATAATCTAATCGCCTCCACCCTACTCGGCGAGCCGCCCAATCGGCATTCGTGGCCCGACCAAGATCATCCGGCCCCACGTGTTGTCGTCGTCGCCATTGCCGTAGATCATGAAGTGTCCGCCATACGCGCCGCCGTCTGGGTCGGTGTGGACGATTTCCATGCTGTATTCGTCGCCCACTTGCGGCGGCTGCCAGCGGGGATCGCTCTGGGCAAAAGTCGCATGCATATCCACGCGGGCCTCCAAGATGAAATCAGCCGCGCTCCGCCCCCAAGGATCCATGCGCACGACGTAGTCGCAAGCGGCCTCGGGGATCGGCTCTTCAATGTAGCTCTGGCCGGGCGCGCCGTGTCGCCACCAAGCGTTTTGCGGCGTACGCTGCGGGTCGGCCACAAAGCAGAAGGCATTGTCGCCTTGGCCGAAGCGCTCGTTGGCCCGGTCGCGCGGGCCTTCCACAAACCAGCAAATCGCATCCTTGAAATACCAGCGTTTGTCCGCTGGATTGGGATCGTCGAGGTCGTTGACATTGTCCCAGACCTCGGCCCCGAAGTAGAAGTTTTGCGCGTCCCAAGCAATGTAGTAGCGGGCGCGCAAGTCGTCTTCGAGGTGCGGCTCGTCGCCGTGGTCGGTGAGGCGGTTGCGCGCACCGCGATCGAGGCGGTAGAAGCTGGCCTCGCTGATGCGGCGCATGTCCCAGACACCGTCGTTGTGGGCGCGGTCCTTCCACTCGGCGAGGTCGCCATCAATAGTTGGAGCCACCTCCAACAAGGGAGCGTTGATGTTCATATCCGCGTGCGCAGCAGAGACAGCGAGCAAAATCGCGCACATAGCAAAAGGCAGCATAAATTTTCTCCTCAGCGGTAGTCTTCGGCTCGGTCTGCGGGCACAAAGCCCACCGCTTGGCGAGCGTGTTCTAAGTCGCGGTAGCCCCATTTGTTGTCCGAGTTGACGAAGAAGGTGTCGAAGGATACGTCGAAGGGAGCGGCAAGACACTTTTCGATCATCTGCACTGCGTCGCGCTGGCTGCACCAGACGCAGAACTCGCGGGAATGGGTTGGGCGGTTTTCCGGGTTGACGCGGCCAAAGCGCAGGCAGAGGACAGACATGCCGTGGGCCGAGGCGTACTCGCGCCCCAGCTCTTCGCCCCAGACCTTGCTGGCCGCGTACAGACCCGTTGGCCGCAGGGGCGATTGCGCAGTCAGCATCGGCCACTCAGCGGGCACTTGGTCGTACTCGCCGGCCAACAGCTCCTTGTATGGCGAGAGCGCAGCATAGCCACCCATGACCGACCCGCTACTGGCGAAGAGGACGCGGCGTACCCCGGCCTCGTGAGCTGCGGCGAAAACATTCCCCGTCCCCTGCAAGTTAGCGCGGAAGATCGCCGCTATATCGTTTTCAATCTGGGCGGCGAGATGGACGACCGCGTCGATTCCGGCAAAGGCCGACCGAATGGCGTCGAGATCGGCGATGTCGGCTTGGTGGCAGTCGATGTTTGGGAGCGGGCGGCGGTTGAGGGCGCGCAAGTTATAACGAGTGCGTAGGCTGGCGACAGCGGCCGTGCCGATCAGGCCCGTAGCACCTGTGATGAGGACGTTTTGCATGGCGTATCCGAACGGTTATGAGGTTCCATTAAGTACGGAATTGTGGACGCGGTGTCCAACAGAGCAGATTGTCGGTAAAGAGCGGTTTGGCTAATATAGACGGCGCGAAATGCACTGGAGCAATTTGCGGATTCTATGCGGCTATATCCTTGAAAAAAATAATAGTTCCATTGTTCATAAGTCTAATCTCCTGTGGGAGTGATGACCGCCCGCGTCCCGGCGAGCCGACCACGGTGGTGTTGTGGGAGTTTGGGGGCGTGCCGGGCCTGCGTGCATGGGTGCAGCAGGCCGTGGCCGACTTCAACGCCTCCCGCAGCGACATCCAAATCGAACTGGAATTCCGCGACTGGGCAACGCAGCGCGAGAGCCTGATCAGCACCACCATCGTCGGCGATGGGCCGGATATTGTGCGGGTACATCACAAGTACTCGATCGAGTTCGGCGAGTTAGGGGGACTGTACGCACTGGAGAATTTTCCCGACTTCCCCCAAGTCAAGGAGCGCATCCTCGACAACGTCTGGGAACTGGTCGAATACGACGGCAAGCACTACGGTCTGCCGGTGACCATGCTGCCCTTCGTGCTGGCGGTCAACACCGACATTATGGGGCGAATGGGCCTCGAAGTGCCCCAGACCTGGGACGAGATGTTGGCGTTGGGTCCGCAGTTCGCGGGCACGGGGATCGAACCTTTTACCATGCCTGGAGGCGTCAATCTGGACACGGCCTATCGCTTTTTGCCGCTGCTGTACAAAGCGGGCGGACGCGTCTTTAACGAGGATTGGTCTGCCGCCGCCTTTAACGGTCCGGCCGGGCAGGCGGCGCTGGAGTTTTTAGTGGAAATGAAAAACAAGGGCTATTTGCCAGCCGGCAGCGCGGCCTATCGCTTCGACGAGAACGCCGCGCATTGGTCAACTGGCAAGGCGGCGCTGTCGATTGAAGGACCGTGGTGGCAGGATATCGTCCACGGCAACTACGGCTTCGATCTGAACAATCTAGCGTTGGCGCAGGTTCCCAAGCCTACCGAGCACATCGGGCCGCACGAATCGCGGACATTGCTCGACGTGATTATGATTGCCATAACGGGCTACACCAAAGTTCCCAATGAAGCCTGGGAAGTGGTCAAGGCGCTGGATTTGGACCATCCGGTCTGGCGCAACCCCAACCCGACCATGGGCGGCATTCCCACGCTAAAGGCGGCCTATGCCGAAGGCGTGCAGTCCGATTACATCGACCTGGACCAACTCGCTACAGCCGGGGCCAATGGGCTGGGCTGGCCGGGGCATCCGGCGATCACCCAAATCCAGCGGCACATTGCCGACGCAGTCAATATGGCGCTGACCGGCACGCTAAGCCCCAAGGAGGCGCTGGACTTTGCCGCCGAAGAAGTAAACGAGGTATTGAGTGATTACTAGAGGCGCACTGCGCAAAAATCTAACGCCGTACTATTTCTTGCTACCGGCCCTGCTGGTCTTGGCGGTCGTCATTCTCTACCCGGTGTTCAGCAACTTGATCATGAGCTTGTACAAGGTGAAGCTCTTCCGCGGGGCCGGCGACGAGTTCATCTGCCTGACCCACTACGCCAAGCTCTTCGGCAGCCGCACCTTTGTCAACAGCATTTGGAGTTCAGTGCGCTTTACCCTCTACTCCCTGCCGGTGGCCTTCGTCTTGGGCTTGGGAATGGCGTTGATCTTCAACGAGATCAAGAAGTATCGGCCCGTCTTTACCGGCTTTTTGCTCATCCCCTGGGCCATTGCCCCGGTGGTGACCGGCTACATGTGGCGCTGGCTCTTCCACGACAGCTTCGGCCTCGTCAATCACACGCTCCTAAGCCTCGGCTTCATCGACGCCAACGTCCCCTGGCTGGCGCAACCCGACGCAGCTATGGGTGCGGTGGTGATGGCCAATGTCTGGCGCTTCATGCCCTATATCACCATCATGCTGCTGGCCGGTTTGCAGGGGGTTTCCGCCGAGCTGTACGAGGCCGCGCACGTCGATGGGGCCAATGTGTTCGGGCGCTTCTTCCACGTGACCCTGCCGCAGCTCAAGCACGTGATCGGGGTGGTCTTCCTCTTCGCCACCATCTGGATGGTCAACGACTTCGCGCTGATTTTCATTATGACCGAGGGCGGCCCGGCCAAGGCCACGCAAGTGGTGCCGATTACGGTCTATCGCATCGCCTTCGAGCACCTGCGGCTCGGCAAGGGCGCGGCCGCAGCGCTCATTCTGCTGCTCTTTTTGCTGGCGCTGAGCATCGTCTTCATCCGCGTACTCTTCCGCGAGGAAAGGAAGAGCGGGGATGCGAATTAAAACCAGGTCGGATAGGCTCGCTGGCGGAAAAAACGGTCACAACGGCTCCAACAAGCCGTCAACCTAATTAGACACAACTACCCAATAGGAAAAACGAGATGAACGGAAAACAACAAGATGGCCGGACGCCGCTGCACTATGCGGCGCGGAACAATGCTGTTGAGACGCTAAAAGTATTGATCAAGCAGGGGGCCGAGGTCGAGATGAAGGACAACAATCACTGGACGCCGCTGCACTATGCGGCGTGGGCAGATGCTGCTGCGACGGCCGAGGTCTTGATCAGGCTCAAAGCCAATGTCGATGCCGAGGAAAGTAGTCTCCATACGCCGCTGCACATTGCGGCGCAGAGGGATGCTGTTGAGACGGCAAAAGTATTGCTCAAGCACAGAGCCAATGGCGACGCAAAGAGCAACTCTGGCGAGACACCACTGCACTATGCGGCACAGAACAATGCTGCTGAGACGGCAGAAGTATTGATTAAGTGTGGAGCCGATATCAACGCGAAGGAAAATAGTGGCCTTACGCCGTTGCGCGTTGCGATGCGGGAAAATGCTGTTAAGACAGAACACATATTGCGTAGCTATGGTGGCCATGAGTGAATAAGCTGATTCTTGAACCGATTAGAGATGCCATGAACGAAGCCCAACACCCGCTCAATGTCCTCCCTCGCAAAGGCTCGCTAAGCGATGCGAGTTAAAACCCAAGAAAAAGTCCGCGCCTATCTCGCCTACGGCTTAGGCTCGGTCTTTGTGCTCGCGCTGGTGATGCCGCTGATATGGGTGGTCACGACTTCGGTGCGACCACTTTCCGAGATGACGCAGACGCCGCCTTTGGTCTTTCCGCGCTCGGTCACTTTCAGTGCGTACGTCGAGATGTGGGACACCGGGCCGTTTGTGAAGTACTTTGCCAACAGCATGGCCATTTCCCTTTCCACGGCCCTCATCGCCCTCGCGTTTAGCGTATGCGCAGCGTATGCCTTTGCCCGCTTCCGCTTTCGCGGCAACACCTTGTTGCTGATGGTAGTGGTAATGTCGCAAATGCTGCCCGGCTCTTCGATCCTCATCCCGCTCTTTCAGGTGATTCGCTCGTTCGGCTTGCTCGACACGCACGTAGGCATGGTGCTGATCTACACGGGCTTTGCCATCCCATTTTGCACCTGGCTGCTCAACGGCTATTTCCGCGCCATCCCCACCGATCTAGAGCAAGCCGCACTCATCGACGGCTGCAACCGCCTCCAGCTACTCTACCGAATCGTCCTGCCGCTGGCCGCACCGGCGATCGTGGCAGTGGGGACTTTTGCCTTTTTGCTTTCGTGGAATGAATTCTTGTTCGCTTTTGTGTTTACCAAATCGCAGGCCCTGACCATTCCGGTGGGGCTGCGCGCCGCGTTTTTGGGACAATACGTCAACAAATACGATCAGCTATTCGCCGCATCGCTGATTTTTAGCCTGCCGCCAATCGCGCTCTTTGTGGGATTGCAGCGGTACTTTGTCCAAGGATTGACGGCTGGTGCCGTAAAGGGATAGATGTTGATGTCGCATGGGTGGTATGAGATGCTTCGCTTCGCTCAGCATGACACTGGGAGCACCTGTCATGCTGAGCGGAGCGCAGCGGAGTCGAAGCATCTCGCGCTAGCACACAGGTCCGACGGGACGGAACGTCAGATAGGAGACCAACTTGATGAGTAAGACTAAAACATGGCTGCTGTGCGCCCTATTGATCGCCGCCTGCGGGCAGCCGGACGACGCGCCCGATAAACTCAAGATCGGCTACGTCATCAACTTCATGTCGCACGAGTGGTATCAAAACATCAGCAAATCGGCGACAACGCGAGCGGCCGAGTTAGATGTCGAACTGATCGTCGCCGATGCCAACCTCGACGTGGCCGCGCAAATCTCCAAAGCCGAAAACCTACTCGCCCAAGGGGTCGAGGTGCTGATCCTATCGCCGGTGGACGCCAAGGCAATGGGGCCAATAGTGCGGCAGGCCAAAGCCGCAGGGACCAAGGTGATTACCGAATCCAACCCCGTGTCCGAGGCCGTCAGCTACGTGGGGATCGACAACTACGCTGGTGGGGTCAAGGCCGGCGAGTGGTTTGCCAGCTACGCGGCGGAAAAGGGCCTCGACCCCAAGATCCTCATCGTCGGCTTCCCCAACTTTGAGGACTGCCGGCAGCGGGTCGATGGCTTCAAAGACGCGCTCGCCGCTTCGGGTCTGACCCATGAGATCGTCCAAGAAGTCGATGGGCAGGGCCTCAAGGAAAAGGCGTTCAAGGTGGCGCAAGACGCGCTGACGGCCAACCCGCGGATCAATGTGATCTACGGCATCAACGACGACTCTACTACCGGCGGCATGGCGGCCTACAAGGCGGCCGGGTTAGACGAAGCAGCGCTGACCGCAATCGGCTTCGGCTTTGAAGGCACCGTGGGACAGACGGCCCTCACCAGCGACACGCCCTACGCGGCGGCGTTGGCGATGTTTCCCAACTTTGTCGGCAGCGCACTCATCGATGCGGCCGTGCAACTAGCGCGTGGTGAGCAGCTACCCGACCATTACGAGACGCCGACCATCGTCGTCACCCGCGACAACCTGAGCCGCTTCTACGACACGAACACCGAACCGCCCTTCGCGCTCAAGGTGGATGCGGTGCGGGCCTTGATGCAGCAATGAGCCGCTTGCTGTCGCGGATGCTCCACAGTGAGCAGGCCGGACTGTTGCTGGCGCTGGTCTTGCTCTGCGTGGTGATTTCCCTGCTGACGCCGGTCTTCTTTACAGCCGTCAATATCAAAAACGTGCTGCGCGACGCCTCGCTGGTGGCCATCGCCGGAATCGGCATGGTGATGATCATCCTACTCGGCGAGATCGACCTGAGCGTCGGCTCGACTCAAGCCGTGGCCGGGATCATCGCCGTGGCCGTGCTCAACCAGTTTGAGAGCGTAACGCTGGCACTCGTCGCCGCACTCGCCGCCGGAGCACTCATCGGCCTGTGCAACGGACTGTTAGTCACCAAGGCCGGTATCAACTCCCTAATCGCGACCTTGGGCATGATGGCGATTTTGCGCGGCGCAGCCATGGTCAGCACCCAAGCGGTATCCATCCAAGGCAAAGTAGAAGGCTTCATCGAAGTGGGCACCGGACACTTGGGCCCGATCCCGATTCCAGTGCTAGTGACCTTTGTCCTCTTGGGACTGTTTTACTACGTCCTCCACCACACTATCCTCGGCCGCTATATCTACGCCATCGGCGGCAACATCCAAGCAGCGCGACTCGCGGGCTTGGCCGTCGATCGCACTCGCGTCTTGGTCTTTGTGCTCGGCGGAGTACTAGCGGCATTGAGCGCCTTTATCTTGGCCTCGCGCCTCAACTCCGGGCAGCCGAATGCCGGCTTGGGGTTTGAGTTGCAGGTAATCGCCGCGGTGATCTTGGGCGGCATCAGCCTGACGGGCGGCGTGGGTACGCTCGGCGGCGCTTTTATCGGCATCCTGATTCTGACGGTGCTCTCCAACGGCCTAGTGCTGTTGAACGTGTCGTCCTTCTATCACGACATTGCGCGCGGCGCGGTAATTATCCTCGCCGTGTATCTAGACACCCGACGCAAGCAAAGCCTCTTGCGACGGCTGCTCGCACCTCCAACATGACGCCCCTACTCTCCTTAGAGGACATTCACAAGCGCTTCCCCGGCGTCTATGCGCTCAAGGGCGTTGACTTTGCAGTGCAGCCGGGAGAAGTCCACGCGCTGGTCGGCGAAAACGGCGCTGGCAAGAGCACCTTGATCAAAATTGCGGCTGGCGTGTACCACCGCGACCAAGGCCACTACCAGATCGCGGGTCGTCCCGTAGATATCCGCCATCCGCGCCAAGCCATAGATCACGGCCTTGCGGTCGTTTACCAAGAGTTAGAACTAGTCCCTTCGCTATCGGTGGCCGAGAATCTGTTCTTCGGTCGCCTACCGCACGGGCGCGGTGGGCGCGTCCAGTGGAATGCGCTCTACGCTGCTTCGGCAACGCTATTGGCCGAGGTCGGGCTAGCGGTTGATCCGCAGACCAAGGTCGGCCACCTCGGCGTGGCCGCGCAGCAATTGGTCGAGATCGCGCGGGCGCTGGCGTGCGACGCCCAAGTAATCATCATGGATGAGCCAACCTCGGCCCTGAGTACGCGCGAGATCGACAAGCTCTTTGCGCTCATTGCCCGGCTCAAGGCGCGAGGCGTCGGCGTGGTCTATGTATCGCACAAGCTCGCCGAGGTCATGGCGCTGGCCGACCGGGTGACGGTCTTGCGCGACGGCGAGCGCGTCGCCTGCGAACAGGCCGCCGACCTCGACGAAGAACAGCTTATCGCCCTGATGGTCGGGCGGGAATTGGGGCAGGGTTTTCCCGCGGCCGATCGCACGCCGGGGCCGTGTGCGCTAGAAGTGGAGGGGTTGACCACGGACCGAGTGCAGGATATTTCCTTTCGGGTGTGCGCTGGGGAAATCGTCGGCTTCTCCGGGCTGATGGGCGCGGGACGGACGGAACTAGCGCGAGCCGTGATGGGCGCGGATCGCCGCCGCGCTGGAACCATCACCATCGACGGAGTCGCCGTACCAGCAAACGCACCGCCGCAGGCGCGCACCCTCGGCTTGGGACTGGTACCGGAGGATCGCCGGGCCGACGGCCTTTTCGCGCAGCAGAGCGTGCGCGCAAATGCGAGCGTCGCAGCCTTAGAGCAATTCTGCCGCGTCGGCCACGTGCAGGTCGGTATGGAGAGGCAGCAAGTCGGCGCACTCGTCGCGCGCCTGCGCCTGCGTCCTCCCGACCAAGAGCAGACCATCGCGCGGCTCAGCGGCGGCAATCAGCAAAAGGCACTGCTGGCCCGCTGGCTGCTCAAGAAAAACCTGCGGGTGCTGCTCGTTGATGAGCCGACCCGGGGAATCGACGTTGGTGCCAAAGCCGAGATTTATCATCTGCTAGACGGGCTGGCGCGCCAAGGGCTGGCAATCGCGATCCTCTCCTCGGAAATGCCCGAAATTCTGGGACTGTGCGACCGAGTGTACGTGATGCGCGAGGGACGGATCGCCGCTGAATATGAACGAGCCGGAGCCACCCCGGAAAAACTCTTGGCCAGCGCCCTACCCATGTAGGGGCGTCCCTTGTGGACGCCTTTGCTTTAGGGCTTGGGCAACCACGAGGGTTGCCCCTACAATCCGGGTGCGGCATCCCGCCTGCGCCCCTAACCACTGAGAGGTGTAACGTGAAAATCCTAATCACCGGCGGCACCGGCCGCGTCGGAGCCAATTTGGCCAGAGCTTTGCTCGACAAAGGGCACGACATCCGCTCGTTTGTCTATCCCGGCGACCAAAGCCGCGCCCACAAGCTTGACGACTTTGACCGCGTCGAAACCATCGAAGGCGATTTGCGCAATCTCGCCGATGTACGCCGCGCCGTCGAAGGAGTCGATGCGGTGTACCACATCGCCGCAGCCTTTGGCGGCCCCTTCGACAACCGCGAATACCTCGAAATCAACGGCATGGGCACCATCAACGTGCTGGAGTCGATTCGCGAGCTGACGCCCAATCTGCACCGCTTGGTCTATGCTTCCACCGAGGCGATTTACTGGGAGAATCCCTACAACGGCCGCTGCTTTGAAGAGCCAATCCGCGAAGACCAAGTCGCCCGCTACCAGACGATGCCCTACTTCCTGACCAAGTGGATCGGCGAAGAACTAGTGATGAGCTATCACTTGCAGTTCGGGCTACCGTCGGTGACCACGCGCTTTGCCACGATAATCGAGCCGGGCGAATTCCTCGACGAAAATGGCTTGCCGCATCTGTTCCTGTTCGGGCCGGTTTACGAGCAGTTCAAGGACCGAGAGGGAGCCGAGGAGCTCAAGGCGCTGTGGACAGGCGAGGAGCAATTCTTGCTATCGCGCAATCCAGACGGGCGGCCCTTTCGGCAGGTGTATGCCGACGTGCGCGACATCGTCCAAGGGCTGGTGTTGGCGCTAGAGCGCGACGAGGCCGTAGGCGAGGTGTTCAATCTGGGCGGGGCCGCGCTGTTCGATTGGAGCGAGGCCGTGCCCTATCTCGCCGAGCGCTTTGGTTTGGGGTACGCCGATGCGCGGCGGCCGGATTGGAACTACTTCGAGCTAGATTTGACGAACATCAAGCAAAAGTTGGGGTTTGAACCCAAGCACGACTTGGCGAGCATCCTCGACGCGGCTGAGGCCATGCGGCGCGGGGAGGACGTGGGGATTATCCCGACGGGCGTGCGCTTTGGCCAGGCGTAGTGGTGCGGAGGAGACCCACATGATCGAAGGACACCAAGTACTAGCCGACCGCGGCGCTGTGTCCGCCCAGCAACCAGCCGCAGCGCGCATTGGCGCGCACATATTGGCCCAAGGCGGCAACGCCACGGATGCGGCCGCGGCCACCAGTTTCGCCTGCTGCATGTTGGCACCCCAATCCAACGGCATCGGCGGCTACATGTCGGCAGCGGTTGTTCTGGAAGGTTCCACCGGCCGCGTCTGGTCGCTCGACGCCAATGCCGTGGCTCCAGCCGCTGCCCACGAACACATGTACGACATTCTGCCAGCCCGCCGCGACAACATGTGCACCAACGAAAAGGAATACGCCTGTAGCGTGCGCGACGATGCCAATGTGTACGGCCCCCAGTCCGTAGCCGTCCCCGGCCAAATGGCTGGCATGGGCTTTTTGCACGAGCACTGGGGGCAATTGCCTTGGTCCTCAATCGTCGCTCCGGCCCAGGGGCTGCTCGCCGACGGCTTCCCCTACGGCCCAGCCCTAGCCAATACCATCCGCAACCAAGAAGCCATCCTGCGCCGCTTCCCCGCAACGTTCAGCCACCTCGCGCCGCAAGGCGAGTTGCCCAGCCCCGACGACATTTGGCATCGCCCCGACATGGAGCGCACCCTAGCGCGTCTGGCCCAAGCGGGCTGGCGCGACTTTTACGACGGCGAATTGGGCCGCACCATCGGCGATTACGTCCAAGCCAGCGGCGGTGCTCTCACCCGCGAGGATATGGCTGGCTTTGAACCGCGCCTGACCGAGCCGTATCAAATCACCTACCGAGACGTGCCGGTGTACGGGCCAATTTTGCCCAACGGCTGCCTCTCCGCCCTACAGATTCTGCACATGCTGGAATGCCTGCCCGTAGTGCCCGACGACCGAGCCTTGTACTGGCACCAGCTAGCCGAAGTCGTCAAACAGGCTTGGCGCGACCGCCTGCGCTACGTCGGCGACCCCGATTTCGTCGATGTGCCAGTGGAGCGCTTGCTGAGCAAGGATTACGCCGCCGGTCGCGTCGAAGCTCTGCAACAATTCCCCGAGCAGGTCGATCAGCAAGTGTACGAAGCCTCGGGTCCAGCCGTCGCCGAAACCTTGCACGTATCAGCTGCAGACGCCGAGGGCAATCTCGTCGGCATCACCATAACCCAAGGCGGAGCTTTTGGCTCTTGTTTCACCGTACCGGGCACAGGCATTATTTTGGGTCACGGCATGTGCCGTTTGGACCCCCGCCCCGGTCGCGCCAATTCTGTAGCTGCGCACAAGCGTCCGCTCAACAACGTGGTCCCCATGATCTTGCGCCTGCCCCAGCGCGATGTGGCCATCGGTCTGCCCGGCGGTCGCCGCATCATCAGCGTCGGTGCCCAACTCGGCCAACGCATTATCGACTTCAACGCTACCGCCTTGGGAGCAGCCACAGCCCTCCGACTCAACGCCGAAGCGCAGGAGCCACTCGAACTAAAGCGCGGCATCGACCCGGCAATTGTGCAAACCCTAAGAGAAATGGGCCATCGGGTACTGGTAAGAGCACAGGTAGCTGGCGGTGCTCACGGTGCCGAGACACTCAAAAGCGAGGGCAAGGTGCGCGCTGGGGGCAATGGCTGGGCGGCGGGCGTATAGGTCGTCCTTGGGTGATTTTCACCCACGTCATGGGTGATTTTCACCCACATCACGGGTGATTTTCACCCACATCACGGGTGATTTTCACCCGCATCATGGATATCTGAAGGCTACTGCCTAAACACGACGGAGAACAAAAATGAAAATTACTGACTTGCAGGTGATGCGGATAGGGTCGGAAGGGACCAACAATTGGATATTTGTCAAAATCGAGACCGACGCCGGGATCCACGGCTGGGGCGAAGCCAGTTTGCAATACAAAGACGACGCCTTGCTCGGCGAATTTGCCGCGTTCAAGCGCTTTCTGCTAGGCAAAAATCCGTTTGAGATCGAGCGAATTTGGACTTCGCTGTATCGGCGCGTGACGTGGTCCGGCGGAGCGGTAACGACGAGTGCGATCAGTGCGATTGATCTGGCGTTATGGGACATAAAAGGCAAAGCCTTAGGCGTCCCAGTGTATGAACTGTTGGGTGGAAAATCACACGACAAAATTCGCATGTACGCCAATGGCTGGCCGAGAAAGAACAACACGCCTGAAGGGATTGCCGAGGGCGTCAAACGAGTGGTGGATCAGGGTTATGAGGCGTTGAAGTTTTACCCTTTTAGAGGCGCACAGGTGGCCACCATCGAGCGCATTCAGCACGGCGTCGCCCTTGTGGAAGCGGCGCGCGAAGCCGTCGGGTCGCAAATTGAAATCGGAATTGACATTCGCGCACGACTGAATATATGGAGCGCACGACGAGTGGCGCAGGAATTGGAGCCATATAACATTGCGTGGATGGAAGAGCCGATTTTGTGGGATAATCCAGAAGCGCTAGCGCAATTTGCTCGCGAAGTAAATGTGCCAATTGCGACTGGAGAACAACTATACACTCGCTGGGATTTTCGCGCGTTGTTGGAACTGAATGCGGTTGGGCTTATTCAGCCGGATATTTGTCATGCAGGCGGCATCACTGAATTGAAGAAAATCGCCGCAATGGCCGAAACGTATTACGTAATAGTCGCACCACACAATTCCAATGGGCCGATTTCAACAATTGCCAGCTTACATTTAGATCTGTGCATTCACAACAGTTTGATGCAGGAAATTTTCGTGTCGTCCATTGATCGATACAACAAGGTGCTTACACAACCGATTGAAGTAATCGATGGACACTGTGTACCACCTGAAGGGCCGGGTTGGGGCGTAGATTTACGAGAGAATGCTATGGAACAATATCCGCCGAAATCGTTTACGCCGATTGAGTCTGAACCGTATGTGGAATTTTAAGACGCGGATGTTTTAGGAGGATTGGGATGGGTGATTCGTGAAAACGTAGGGAAGATCGACGAAGAGCTAACGGCCGGCCTCCGCGTCGTCGCACATGACGCGGAGGCCAGTTTATTTTACAGTGAATCGCGCTTGAATTGCACGTACGCGGGTTGCTCAGCAGCCACCGCCTTATCAGCGGCTTGGCCAAAAGCATTCATGATTTCTTCGTAATCCGAGCCATAGGGCACGGTGACAACCGACGCGGAATCCACAGCCGCCGAGGACATGTCGTCGGCAGCACACGTCACTATTACCGTCATGGGTGTGTATATCCCACCGGTAAGCACATTTACCAGTCCGTTGATAAAGCTCTGCTGCGTCTCAACCCTAGCTACGCCATTTTCGCACTCGCTTTGCGCTTCAACCACCGACGGTGGTACTAGGCCATATATCCAGCTATGCTTCCACATCTCCACCGTCTTATGCCCCGGGGCAAGCCCAGTATCGATGGTCGCGTGATAACATCCGGCCAAAAGAAACAGGCTGAAAAGCACTACCATGAGAAAACTCCCCTGCAAACGCTTGATCATTCTAACCTCCTTGGGTTGATGGAAAATTATCGGCTCCTAGGCCGCGAACGGGATAGGATAGACAAAGTGCCAAGGTTATTCAAGCTATGGACAGGGTCGAAGCCCTCACCAGTTGATTCCCTCACGCCCTTCTTGGCCAGTCCTGGCGGAGCCAATCCTCCCATCGACGCGCCAGGTCCACTCGCGCATCGCGGCGCACGTCCGAGTAATACGGCTGTCCGTGCACGTAATAAGGGGGCCTTTCCGGCAGGCGATGTCCTGTTATTGCTTCTAATGCATCTCTGCGGGCCGCGAAGTTGGATATTCGATTCATGTGGGCGTCCTCTTCAAGGCCGGAGACGATTTCTTCAGCAAAACGCGGATGAGCCATTCTTCTGGCAAGGTTAAAGGATACATAACGGACATCCAGGCCCGTATCGTTGAATAGGACGCTGAGAGATGCACTACATTCAGACCACAAAGCTGGACAATTCTGTAGTAAGTACACCGCCGCCGAACGGACAATGGGCGCAACGTCCCGAAACCCTTCCTTGATGTAGGCCGGATTCACTTCGGACGTTTTGCTTGCTAGGGCACACAAGGTAGCGGCACGAACCTCAGATTTCGGGTGGTTTAAACACTCACTGATTGGTTGCAGAGCCGCGTCCGGGAATGGATCATTAACAAAAGAAAGGATGACATCCCTTACTTGGTCAGAATCGCCAGCACTAAGTTGATCCATCCGGTATTCGACCGAACGTTTCCGCCACTCCGACCAGGTTTGGTAGGGGCTCGTCACCGGCTCGGGAGGATGCTCCGTCGCTTCTATCGCTAAAGCACCTTCGACTGAAACCAGCCCGGCGCGTAGGTCCGACCACTGTGGACGCTTTATCGACGAAGCGATGAGGGCTGTTTTCATTTTCAAGGCTGTCCAATTCGGATGCGCCTGCCACAGACAGGCTGCGGCTCCAAGAGCGATCGGCCCCGAGAACGATGTACCAAGTGTGCGGGCATAGCGCCGTGGGAGATCGTCTATCTTGTCATAAAAGTGGTTTTCGATCTCTTCATCGGTTCCATGAGGGAGGACGATGTTCTCCGCAGGCGCCAGAATCTCCGGAATCCATTTTCCCTCAAAGGTCGTTCCCCGGCTCCCTGGAAACGCTTCGGCCCGGTCTAGGTCTCCATCGGGGGAAATCACTATCCCTCCAACGGAAAAGACCGACGGGGCCGCGGTTTCGGTCAGTCCAGCAGTCCGGTCGGATGTATTCCCCGACCCTGCCATTACGAGCAGACCATCGGCCGCTATTTCTTCACACAAGATGCGTATTGGTTCCGTTTGCCAAGGCAGAAGGCTTGAGTCGATCCCACATCGGCGTGCCGACAATACAGCTCGTATCTCGTACTTGCTCCAGTTATCCCGAACCCATTCCAGTGCCTTAATATGTGCCGCATATCGTCCTTCAGGATCTTGGCTCTGGCCGGGGAAGTATTCGGCGACGAGAAAGAGATCGGCCTCCGGCGCGATACCCCGATATAGACCCTGCGATTCGGCACCTGATCCAGCCGCCGCAGCCGCAGCCCACAGCCCATGCGCGCCTCCTCTCCATGGTCCAGGCTCCGCCTCAAACACCTTGGGCTGCGGTTCAGACTCCATCACCATTACTTTGTAGGTTGTACGTTGTTCGTTGGTAGTGATATCGGGATGGCTCGGAAAATCCCCATCGACAACAGCAATGCGAACCCCTTTCCCCGTAAGTTCATCAGGCACGCTCAGAAAGTCTCGCAACGTCGGCCACATATCCTCTCCTATGGGTTTTGAGAAGCGCTCTTAGACGAACTGCTCATGGGGCTGCGCCTCAGCCACATGACAATTGAACCAATCCAGAACGCGCCGATACAGATCATCGAGAGCATCGCGGGACCAAGCACTCGTGCCGTGGTGCTCGTCTTTGTACAGCCGCAGCTCGACGCGCTTGCCGAGTCGGCGCAGGGCGACGAACGTCTCTTCGGCCTGATTGGAACCTTCCTGGTCCCCTGTACCACACACGAGCAGTAGTGGAGTAGACACTCGGTCCAGGTAGAAGAAAGGCGAGTTCTCGATGTACGCGGCCCGGTTCTCCCACGGCGAGCCGCCGAGGCGAGCCTGTCCCGTTTCGCACCATCCTATATGTCGAGTGTAGATACTCATCATATTCACGCCCCAAGGGGCATTAGCCAGTGCCGCTTGGAATCTGTCGGTCTGCGCGATCAACGACACAACGCTGTATCCGCCATAACTCGAACCCATTAGACCCACGCGTTCGCCATCGGCCAGACCGAGTTCGACCGCCCGATCTACGGCGGCAAGTACCGGCTCCACCAGACCTGTCATCGGGTCCTTCTCCCCCAGCGGCACCTCCGGGAACAACACCGCGTAGCCAGCGCTGCACAGGAGCTGTGGCTCGATAGCATGCGGCCCTTGGATACCAAAGCGATTGATCGCCCTCGCACCTCGGTGGCCCGCATACACACTGACGATCATCGGATACGGTGCCCGTCCCTCGGATGGAAGCAACATCATTCCCCGGCATTGCATACCGGCTGCTTCGAAGTCGATCAATTCACTGCGACCGAGTTTGGACACCTGAACTTCAGGCGCTAGGCAAAACAACCAGTCATGGCTTCCATCCTCTATGCGTAGCACGGATGGTGGACGATTCGCCTCCTCCGCCATTAGGTAGTAGCATCCGGTGGAATCGTCCACCTCCATGTACCAGACTTGACTCGTACACGTGCCTGGGATATCTGCTACGTGCTTCAGCTCTCCGTCTTGGCCCAGATGGGCAACCCGCTCGCTCAGGTCGGACCGATTCTGTAGCACGACGGGCAGGTCCTCGGCCTGCGTCAATTGAATGGTGGATTCCGTTGGTCGTGCGATCCAATGGCGCATAACCCACTCTTCTGGAATCGCTGCACAGCGGTGATGGCCGGATTCCAGATCGAATTGCCACCAAGCCTTGCTACCAAGTGAGTGCAGCTTCGCACTATCCGCACTCCATCGTGGCGTATCGTATTTCAGTAAGAGGTCGAACTCTGTCCCCGGGGTCAGATTTACAGGCTCTTCAGCACCATCGGCCACAACGACAAACAGCTCGTCGGGCTGCCCTCTACCGGAGGAGGTGTACGCAATATTCGCCGAATCCGGCGACCACGCATAATTGATGCCAAAGGCGTTGGCAATGTCCGCGGCGAGCACCCTTTCCTCTCCAGTCTCGATATCCACAGTGAAAAGCTCGAACAGGCAGTGCTGCAAGCTCGCCACATATTCAACGTAGCGCGTACAGGCCACATGCCGGCCATCGGGCGCGATGCGCCAGTGGCCGGAGGCCCATTGTTGCAGCAGCCTCTTGACGGATCCCGTCGAAAGGCTGACATGGCCTAGGTCGCACTGCCACCAACTCGGTACAGTCGGCTCGACCTCCGTGGTTGCGTCGGGATCGTTGGATCTGACATCTATCTTGGGCACGGGGCCGTGCGCATCTTCCCGATAGTCGCGCTCAGCAGGCCAGAGGGGTACTACGATGCCCTTTCCATCGGGCGTCCACACTGGCAGTTCAAAACCAAAACGGACTAGCACAGGCACATCCCGCAATAACTCAACCTCCCCCGTGTCCACTTCCCACAGGCCCAGACATGCCACTCCTTCGTGCTGCACGCAGGCCACCAGCTTGTCGCCCGAAGGTGACCATTGAGCACCCCAGCTTACACTGCCTTCGGGAAAAGGCTGCATCGACTCCCCGGTAGCTATATCTACGACAACCACGGAACTCCCGGCCATTTCTCGCGGGACACCCCACTCGTCAAACTTCGGTCCCCGTGCGCCCTCAGTACGTCTCTGTATACCAAGGACGAGCAGCCGACCATCCGGGGACAGGTGAAAGGGCATCCGTCCGGTGGGCTTGGGCAGATCGACGAGAGAGGCGATAGCATTCTCCATGGATTCCCTCCATTGTGGGTAAAAATAGCTGCGATTCTGCGGTCTTTGGATGGTGGATTTTCGCGTTGACAAAGAGTACTGGAGGGTGTTACTTTAGTCAAGATAAAAATGACGTATCTATATATTTATATTGATGTTAAGATCTATTATATTTGACAACATTCAACCGATTGCTTACATTTTATGTACAACAAAAAGATGGGGCTGCTTACGTGAGCAGCTCCCATCTTTTTGTTTTTTCTACGCTTCCAGAATTTGGTGGATTGCGGGCGCGTGTAATCTGCGATCAAATTTCCCCTAGGTAATCTCCATTTCCGGGGCTAGAAAGTTTTTTTATTGCTTCCCTCGCAAAAAAGCACGACTTACTTTTTCGCCGCCATAATCTCAGCCGCCTCAATTTGATCCACTAGCGCGATCGAGTGAATCACGTCGCGGATGTCGGTGATCGGCTGCCGGTTTTCAACCACGCAATCGACGAAGTGCTCGTGCATGGTCAAGACCCCCTCGTAGCGAGGCACATCGTCTTCGGGCACGCCGTCAATTTCCCAGCCGCCGAGGGTGCGCACTTGATTGTCCTCGTGGATTTCGATTTCACTGGGAATTTTCATATAGCAGCCAATGCCCACGCCGTGTAGCTCCGAGCGCAACACCCGCCCGCCAGAGGCGCGGTTGCCGAGCATCACGCCAGTCGCGCGATTGTCAAAGCGCACCAGCGCCGTGTAGTGGTTGAAGCCCTCGCCGCCGAACTTGTCTTGGTAGGCCGTAACTTCCACCGGCTCGCCACCGGCCATGTAGCGCAGCAGATCGACGATGTGGACCAGATCATTCCACAAGGTGGTAGTGAATTCGTCGGCGCGCTGTGGAAGCTGTTTGTTGAAGGTCGTCGTCGCCAGCGACACCGGGCCTTTGGCCGCCACTAGGCGCATGGCCTCGCGAGTGACCGCGGTGTAGCGGCGTTGCAGACCGACCATCACCCAGACGCCTTGGCGCTCGGCCGCCTCCAAAATCGCCCGCGTCTCGTCGCTGTTGGCCCCGGGCGGCTTTTCGATAAACAGGTGCTTGCCCGCGGCGATGCAATCGAGGGCCGGTTGCAGAAGCCACTTCTCGTTCATCACGCAATAGACAATGTCCGGGTCAATCTCGTCGAGCATGGAGCGGTGCTCCTGGTACGTGCGCGTAAAGCCGTATTTTGCCACCACTTGATTGAGGCGTTCCTCGTCCAATTCGCAAACCGCAGCCATCTCCACGCGGTCGGCGAGGCGATGGACCGATGGGTAGTGGGCGCTCTGACCGCGGCCCCCCGCGCCGATAAATCCCGCTTTAAGCATGATCTTCCCCTTTCTGGCACAACGCCGTAAAAAAGCGCACGTCAATCCGCGCCAAGTCGATGACGGATTCCACCGGCTCGCCGCTGTACTCGCTGTGAAAGCTGACCGGGCCGGAAAAGCCCAGCCGCTTCAAGGTCGCAATCACCGCAGGCCAATCGACAAAGCCCTGCCCCATGCGCACGACGCCGGTAGTGGGGTTGCCCTGCTGCGTGATACTCAAGGGCCGCTGATGGACCAGATCCTTCAAAGCGAGCAGGCACAAGTGCGAGCGCACAATATCCAAGGCCATGGCAATCGGCTCGCCGCACAGCGACAAGTGCCCAGGGTCGGCAAAGACGCCCACGTATTGCGGATCGCAGTCCTTGACGATGTTCATCGCAGCGCAGGCATTGAGCCCCATGGACGCGCCCGAATGATTGTGAATGACGGTCTTGACGCCGTATTTTTCCGACAGCGCCTGAAACCCCTCCATAAAGCCGCGCACCTCGTCTAACTGCGTCCAATAGGGCGTATCCGGCTGCCAGTGCCAGTAGCCAAGCTTGACGTGGGCTACACCAGCCTCGCCCAAGGCCGCGTAATACCTTTCCGCGTAGTCGATGTCCGGGCGGTTGAAGTCACCTGGAGCCGTGACCAAGGGGATGCAAAGACCGGCGGCGTCAAAGCGGCGCGCGGCCTCTGGCAGAGCCGTGGCTACATTGTCGGGGTTGACCGGGTAGCCGTCGCGCACGCACAGGTCGGCCCCCTGCACGCCAATGGACTGCAAGGCGTCGATGAGTTGCGGGACATCAAGGCCCTCTAAATGCTTGGTAAATACGATATACGTCAAATCCACGATGTGTGCTCCTTTCTCTATATTTGTTTGACAAAGCGAGGTAAGGGTATCAAAATATCGGCCAAGTGCCAACGAACTAAACGGAGCAAGTAGATTTATGGAAGCAATCAAGATGAATCCCAGCCCGTCGATTGAGGTCCCCAAACCGCTCACCGCCGCCCAAGTGCAGTCCTTTATCGACGACGGCTATCTCGTCGTGCCGGACCTGATGGAAGAAGCCGAGCTCGACGAACTCAAACGCGACCTCGTAGATGTGGCGCGCGGCCGCTACGAGTGCGACAACATCGAGCCGGTCGATCCCGCCATGAGCGATCAAGCGGTGCTGGAAAGCATCCTCTGCATCCACCAGCCCCACTACGTCAGTCCGGTCATCGAAAAGTACGTCCGCCACCCCAAAATCTGCGGTGCCCTGAGCCAGATCACCGCCGCGCACCTGCCCTTTTGGGACGGCAGCGTCAAGTGCATGCAGTCGATGTACTTCGTCAAGCCGCCCAACTTCCAGGGCCAAGCTTGGCACCAAGACGAGATCTACATCCCCACGCGGGATCGCTCGCTGATCGGCGCGTGGATCGCCGTGGACGACTCCACCGTGGAAAATGGCTGCCTGTACGTGATCCCAGGATCGCACCGGCCCGGGTACCTCTACCCGCAGCGGCCTCACGAAAACCCAGACGAGTTCGACTTCGCGCCCGAGAGCTACGGCTTTGACGAGAGCGTCGAGATTCCGGTTGAAGTAGAGGCCGGTGCCCTCGTGTTCTTCAACGGCTATCTCCTCCACCGCTCGTACAAAAACCGCGGCGACACCTATCGCCGCGTCTTGGTCAACCACTACTGCAACGCCTGGAGCCTGTTGCCCTGGCGCATTGAAGAAGGTGAGTCACCCGCTCGCGCCGACCGGCGCAACATCGTACCCGTGGCCGGCATCGACCCCTACGCCTGGAAGGGCTATCAAACGCCAGCCAAATCCGTGGGACTGCGGCACTGCAAGGCCATCGACGAGGTCCGCGCCGCCCGCGAGGAACACGCGTGAAAATCGGCTACTCCACTTGGGGGATGAAGAAGATGCCCGGCACCCCGATCAGCATCCGACCAGACGAGTAAGTTGATGTTCGATACTAGAGATCAGATCCTGAACCAACTCCGCGCCGGCGAAGACGGCCGCTCCGAGTTCAAAGAAGTGCGCTTCGGAGATCGAGGCGTACTAGCCCCCAATACCCAAGAACTGGCCGGCGAACTCGTTGCGTTTGCGAACGCCGAGGGTGGCGCTGTGTTCCTTGGCGTTGACGATTCGGGTGCCGTGCGCGGAATTCCGCTGGAACAAGTGGATATGGTCGAGCACTGGCTGCTCAACGTCGCGACCCACAACTGCGATCCACCGATCCGGCTCGTCGTCCGCAAAACACTGCTACCGGGTGCTGAAGGAGACGAGGAGCACGTTCTGCTGGCAGAGGTACCGCGTGGACTGTATGTACACCGCACATCAAGCGGACGTTACTACACGCGGATCGGGTCCACCAAACAGGATCTCACGCCCCCAGAACTCGCCCGGCTTTTCCAACAGCGGGGGCGCGAGTATGTGTTTGACGAGCAGCCTGTACTCGCCGCAACAGTAGAAGACCTCAACCGCAATCGACTCGAAGCATTTTTCGGACGCTCGCCGACCATCCCTTGGCTCGACCTACTGCGCAATACCCGGGTGATATTCCAAGATGAGGACGGGATGGACCGGCCGACCGTCGCCGGCTTGCTGGTCTTCGCGACCGAGCCAACCGAGTTTTTGGCGTCCGGGGCCATTGAAGCCGCGTGCTACCGTGGAACTCGTTTGTCCTCGGACGATCTGATCCACGCAGAGCGGCTCGCCGGCCCGGTGTCCGATCAGATCGACGCCGGAATCGCCTTCGTCGCCCGTTTCATGCAAACAGGAGACTCCCCCCAGTACGACATCGATGTTGTTGACGAGGCCATTGTCAACGCGGTCGCCCACCGCGACTACGCCATTGCCGGGTCGAAAATACGCCTGTTCCTATTCGCCGACCGGCTGGAATTGTACAGCCCCGGCAAGCTGCCCAACACCATCACGATCGACGATATGGCCTACCGCACATTCACCCGCAATCAACTCTTGGTCAGCTTCCTGTCGAGGATTCGCAGTAAGCGCACCGGGCAGGTATTCCTCGAATCGCGCGGCGAAGGTGTGCGGAAGATTCTAGAGGACGGCGAAGCGCACTCGGGCCGACGCCCAAAGTACGAGCTGTTCGGCGATGAGCTTCGATTGACGTTGTGGGCCAAGGGCGCACCAGTGGCCGACTAATCTTCTGGTGTATCGACGATCGCTTGGGCAGGCCCCGCTCGTCGTAAGCACCTAGGCATCTTGCACTATGTCGAGGGAGTCAGAACGATTCTCGATGAGTCATGGATGACTCTCCTTATGTTACAGGCCGCTAACGGCCTAGGTGGCAGTGGATATAATAGCTACTTAATGGCAATATAATAGCTAAAAAAATAGCCAATAAAGGGCTATTTATGATATATTCTTACTTGACATTACTTGACATACATATAATAGTTATACAATCATTCTGACGGTGTTTGGAGGAAGACACGTCCGACGGGGAGGCTAAGTAAATGCAAAGGAGACCGCGACTCTCGGGGAAAGCCAGATGAATACAAAGAGGACCATGACCCTCAACCTCACAGAGACCGAGATGCTGGTTCTGGAGGAGTTAAGCGATAGGAAAGACCTGAGCAAGACTGCTTTGGTGCGTCAGGCATTGCGCATGTATCAAGTGGTCGAGGCGCGTCTTGAGAAGGGTGACAAGCTCTTCTTTGAAAACGAACAGACCAAGGAGAAGGCGGAGGTCATGATGCTATGACGGTGACGGTCAGCCGGTCCACTTGCTCAATGTGGAGCGCGGCCAACCAGAGGCTGCTGAGTTGTGGGACGCGATCACCGAACAGCAACTCGCCGATTGGGAAGGCGAATGGGTGCCGGAGCTATTCAAAGCATTACAGCGTCTCCGACGTACGGGCGTTGAACGCCGACACTGGCCACAAAGATAGTTATGAAAAAGATCAGATTGGCATTAGTAGGTGAAGAGGTTCGCGCCGCCCGCGAGGAATAGTCCCGTATGGCTGATCAATCAGCATTTTTCTGGCCAGAAGGCATTCAGGGAGCGGTCTCTATCAGCTACGATGACGCGCTACCCTGTCACTACGAGAATGTCGCACCTGCCTGGGAAGCCCATGGATTGAGGGCGACGTTCTATACGAATATAACCAGCCTGATGAACAACCCCGGTGCTTGGCGCGATGTCGCCGCCAAGGGCCACGAGCTCGGCAATCACAGCATCTTCCACCCATGCCGCAAGAACCAAGGCCACGACTGGCTAGCCGACGAGTACGACCTGTGCAGGTATACGCCCCGCAGATGGACAGATGAAATGCGCACCGCGAACGCCATCCTGTCATCGCTCGACGGCAGAGAGGAGCGTTCCTTCGGCAACACCTGCTGCAACACCGAGCTCGGCGAAGGAGATACCCTGCACAGTCTCGAACCGCTGATCGAGGAACTGTTCGTCGCCGGCCGCGGCCCTCTCAACAACCAAATCGTCAATGCAGGAACGCTCAACTTTAACGCCTTGGGGCATCTCAGCGGCGACAGCCGCAGTTTCGGCCACCTGCGGCAGGAGATCGACGACGCCGTAGCCTCGGGTGGCTGGATCATCTACATGATCCACGGAGTCGGCGAAGGCACGCACGGCTTGTACATCGATCCCGAGGTGCACCAAAGTCTGGTCGACTACCTCGGAGAGCGGCAGGATTCCATCTGGACGGCACCGGTGGGAGTAGTGGCACGGCACCTACGCGACAGTACCGAAACAGGCCCGCCCGGGCTCCGCTGATCGAGGGTGGTGATTCTTGGCGCGCGGCTTGACCTTCCGCTCCCTCGTCATCGGCCTGCTGCTGGCCTTTGGGGTCGGCGCGGCGGTTCCCTTCCTCGGCCTCTACGTGCAAGGCTCGAATGCCGGGGCGTACTTCACCAGCCAGATCGCCCATCTCATCCTCTTTCTGCTCCTTTTGGTCGTCAACGCCGGCATCGGCTCCATCCGCCGGTCTTGGATCCTCCAGCGGGGCGAGCTGGTCGTCATTTTCATTATGACCAGCTTGGCCAATTCGGTCCCCGGGCTGCTCAGCTACTGGGTACCGCTGGTGTCGAGTCCGTTTTACTACGCCAGCCCTGAGAACAACTGGGGCGAACTGATCCTGCCCTATATCCCCACCTGGCTGGTGCCCCACGACCTAGAGGCCATCCGCGCTTTTTTTGAAGGCAACGAAGGGCAGGCGAGCGCGATCCCCTGGCAGGTGTGGCTCACGCCGCTGTTGAGCTGGCTGCCGCTGGTCGTCGCACTGCAAGTAGCCACCCTGTGCCTGATGGTCGTCGTGCGCCGACACTGGGTTGAAAACGAGCGACTCGTCTATCCCGTGATGCAGCTCCCCCTCGCCATGGTGCAGGACGACGAGCGCGGCTCGCTAATCAAGCCCTTCTTCCGCAACGGAGTCATGTGGATCGGCTTTTCCGTACCCGTGCTCACCGGAACGGTCATCGGCCTGCACGCTTACTTCCCGTTCCTGCCGACGATTGACCTGAGCGTCCCCTTTCCGCTCTTCAGCTCCCGCCTGAGCTTCGCCACCTTGGGCTTCTTCTTTTTGATCCAGCGCGAAGTGACCTTTGGCCTGTGGCTGTTCACCTTGCTCAACAACCTCCAAGGGACCATCTACCGCGCCATCGGCTGGGGTATCGAACAGGAGCCAGCCGTCAGCGTGTGGAGCTACGGCCTGCCCAGCTTGGTCCACCAAGGCATGGGCGCGATGATCGTCCTCGTACTGGGCGGCTTGTGGGTCGGGCGCGAGCACATCGGCAATGTCTTCCGCAAGGCCCTGCACGGTGCTCCGGACATCGACGACAGCGACGAGATCCTCTCGTATCGGAGCGCGGTCTTGGGCCTCATCGGCAGCGTGGGCGTCCTAGCCGGCTGGCTGTGGGTCCTCGGCATCCCGCTGGTGGGCATTGCTACCCTCTTGTTTTTCATGTTCGTGGTGTACGTGGCCCTCACGCGAGTAGTGGCCGAGGGCGGCGTGGCAGTCATCTACGCCCCGCTGGTGGCTCCAGACGCGGCAGTCTCGGCCATCGGCACCTCTTTCTTCGGAGTCGGCCTAGTCGGGCTGGCCTTCACGCGGATCTTTGCCAACGATCTGCTCAATTTCTCCATGCCCCACGTGGCCAACAGCCTGAAACTGAGCGGGCAAATCGAGGGCCAGCGGCGCTACCTGTTCTGGGGTATGCTGCTGGCTCTGCTGGTGGGCCTTGGCGGTGCGATGTGGATGCTGATGCACCTCGCCTACACGTATGGGGCGATCAACTTGCGACCGCCCAATTTTATCTGGCTGCCCAACTACGTGTACGATTACACGGCCGCGCGGATGAGCAGCCCCTCGCCGCCCAACTGGCTGGGATGGTTCCACACCGGCATTGGCGGCGGGATAATGGGCCTGCTGATGCTGGCGCGCCGCTACTGGGTCTGGTGGCCCTTGCATCCGATTGGCTTCCCCATCAGCTCGACCTTTCACTGGATGGCTTTCAACGCCTTTTTGGCCTGGCTCATCAAGGGGCCGATCTTGCACTACGGCGGAGTCCACCTCTACCGCCAAGTGCGGCCGTTCTTCTTGGGGATGATCCTCGGGCACTTTGCGATCTTCGGGATCTTCTGGATCATCGACTCCCTCACGGGCATGGTCGGCAACGGTCTATTTCTCTGAGCAGCGGTGAACAATCGGGTTGCTCGCCGCTGGCCGCAACATTTATTTGTTCGTCCACTCAAAAAAGGAGGCGACTTTGGACAAAATAAGACTGGCATTGGTCGGCTGCGGAGGTATGGGAACGCGGCACCTCTACGGCTTGGGGACCCTCGCCAAAACCCCGTTTGACAATGTAGAGTTGGTCGCCGTATGCGACATCCGGCGCGACAACGCCGAACTGGCAGCCACAGAAGCAGAAAAGCTCGTGGGCCAGCGGCCTGCGGTGTTTACTGACCTCGAAACCATGCACCGCGAAGTCCCCGACCTAATGGCCGTGGATGTCGTAGTGGATCCGTCGGTGCATCACGCCGTGGTCTGTCAAGCACTCGATCTGGGGTTGCACGTAATGGTGGAAAAGCCCATGGCCATTACCGTCAAGGGCTGCCAGCAGATGATCGAGGCCGCCCAGCGCAACCAGTGCGTCCTGTCGGTGGCGGAAAATTACCGCCGCGATCCCTCGTCGCGGCTGGTGCATCACCTGCTGGAGCAAGGGGCCATTGGCCGCCCCTACATGGCGATCTTCCACTCGCTGGCCCCGCATCGCGAAGTGTTTATCACGCCTTGGCGGCACATGAAGGATCGGGGCGGGCTGCTGTTGGATCTGGGCGTCCATTTCACCGACATGATCCGCTACCAACTCGGGGACATCAAGGAAGCCTACGGGTCCGTCGAGTTAGCCTCGCCCGTGCGCCACAAGGCCAAGGACGTCAACTCGCCCTATGAGTTTTACCGAACCCGCTTCACTGAGATGGAGCAGCAAGTCCACGCCACGGCCGAAGACACCTCTATGGCGATGTTTCGGATGGAGAGCGGCATCGCGGTCAACTGGGTAGTGGGCCTAGGGGGATACGGCTCTTGCGGCGGCGAGGTCATCTTCGGGTCTGAGGGCGTGATGCAGGGATTTGGCACGCGCGGTGCCAGGGCGTGCTTGCAGAGGGCCGACGGCACAACGCTCGACCACGCCGCGCTCGTGGCTGACGCAGAAGCGTTCGCCCTAGAGCCACTGGCCGAACACTTTTTCCCCGAGCGAGTCGCCGACCAAGATATCGACTGGAAACTGCTGGCGCTAGAGTACTTTGAACTAGCCGAGGCCATTCTCAACGGGCGAGAAATCGAAGTGAATGGAATGGAGGGCCTAAAAGACGTGGCCGCGGTGTACGCGATTTTCGAGTCGAGTCGGCTGGGGCGGACGGTGCAGCTCAGCGAGGTAGAAAGCGGAGCCGTCTATGAGTACCAAGCCGAAATCGACGCGGCACTGGGCATCGGCTAACAGGAGGCCAAAATGAAAAAGCTCACCGACAAGGTCGCCCTAGTGACCGGTGCCGGCCGCGGCTTAGGGCGGTCGTACGCCTTGCGCCTAGCTCAGCTTGGAGCCGATGTAGTGGTCAACGATGTCAATCTAGCTTCGGCCAGGCAATACGACGAAAAGCTAAGCGCAGACACGGTCGTCGACGAAATCCGCAACCTCGGCTGTCGTTCCCTCGGCATAGAGGCCGACGTGTCGCAAAAGGCCGCTGCCGCTGAGGTCGTCAACCGCATCGCAAGCGAATGGGGCCGCCTCGACATTCTGGTCAACAACGCCGGTGGCGGCTTGAGCCCACCGGGCGAACCCTCGGAAGAGGAGTACTTCCGCTTCATCATGGAAATCAACCTGATGAGCGCGGTCCACTGCTGCTTGGCGGCAAAAGAGCCTATGCAGCGCCAGCGCAGCGGCAAAATCATCAACATCTCCTCGTTGGCTGGGTTGCGGGGCACCGAGGGAGGGCCGCCGTACAGCATCGCCAAGGCTGGAGTCGCTCACTACACCAAGGTCTTGGCCAAGGAGTTGGGGCCTTATGGAGTCAACGTCAACTGCATTGCACCCGGCTACATCCTCAGTTCGCGCAAAATCGCCGAGGGCATGGGCGCAGGAGAGGGCGCAGCCGACCACATCCCGCTCGGTCGCTTCGGCAAGCCAGAAGACTGCGCCAAGGTAGTGGAATTTTTGGCAACCGACCTCTCGGATTACGTAACCGGCCAGTGCATTTCCGTCTGCGGCGGGGTCGCGATCTGACTTAGGGCCGGTGCTAGCCCTACTCGGCCTGCAGACGTTCTTTAACCTCGTCAAAAAACGCCTTAAAGGAGCCTGTAGCAGCGTGCTCCCAGCGATCAAACGTCGCTTGCAGCGCTTCTAGCCAACGCTCTTTGGGCAGATTTTGCACCGCCAAGCAGACGTAATAGGCATCGGTCAACGCCAAGCCTCGCCGTCCATCCACGAGAGCCTGCTCCATGCGCTCAACTAACGGAGCGACTTCGGGCAAGGCTTCGACGCACTTTGTCTTGTGCTGGACAAAGCTTGCCAAATGATTGACCATGCTCCGGCTAAAGTCGTGCCGCTTGGCTGTGCCGGATACGTCGCCCAGGTCCAGTTCTCCCCTGTGATACAATTCCAACAACTGCTGGGTGATCGTGCGTTGCTTCGCCCCAATGGTCGCTTGCCGCGCGCTGCGCAAGCCGCTGGTGAGAGCCGACATATCGTGGCAGCAGTTGAGCCAGCGCGTGCCTTTGGCGACCACGCGGCGCATGGACTCGCCCGGGCCGACGGCCGTACCCATGGCCTTGCCGTTGGCCGCGCAAGCTGCCCCCACGCGGTCAAAGGCCGCCAGTACGCGCTCGTGGTCTATGTGGGGAACTCCCTTGCGCTCGACGCCGTAGCTGTGCGCCAAGTCGCTCGGCCCCACAAAGAGCAAGTCAATCCCTTCGATTGCGGCAATCGCTTCTACTTCCTCCACGCCCTCGGCGTCTTCGATCATCACGCCCAACATAGTATCGGCATCGGCCCTGCCCATGTACTCAGCGGGGTCCAGCGTACCGTAGTCCGAATCCCGGCCACAGCCCAAGCCGCGCAAGCCCAGCGGCCGGAACTTGGCCATCTGCACGAAGGCCCGCGCTTCGTCCGCGCTCTTGCAGTGGGGCCAAACCAATCCTCCAGATCCCAATTCTAATGGCTTGATCACTTGGTTGTACGGCCCTTTGGGGATGCGGACCACCGTATCGACCCCCGTGGCCCGCGCCGCCAAAATTAGCTGCGATAGCCCGTCTAGCCCGAGATGGGAATGCTCCATGTCGATCCAGACACAGCCAAATCCTGCTTGGGCCGCGAGCTCGACTACGACCGGGTCGAAGATCCGGTTGATCTCGACTATCTCCACGGTCGCCCCCCCGAGCAGGGCGGCCTTGGTTTGGTTGGTTTTCACAATGCCTCCTCAAATTGTGGCAACACGTCGCGGCCAAACCACTCAATGGTTTGCCGGATCGCCTCCGGTGGGATGCCCAGCGCCCCGGCACCAATAGTCACGCGCTCCAAGCCGGGCAATTGCGCTTGGATTTCGGCGAGCCGTGCGGCCACGTGTTCGGGCGGCCCGCAGATCCACGCCCCCTCGCGCACCAAGTCATGCACAGTCGGCAGGCCGGCCTGCGCCGCTGCCGCCCCGTCGTACGTGGCTGCGATTTGCGCCTCAGTCAGCGTCGGCATCCGGCCCAAGGGAGCCAGCACCTTGAGCTGTTCCTCAAACCAAACCCCAGCCTCGTGGATCGCCTGCTCTTGGGTGTCGGCCAAGTGGACTTGTAGCACCAATGCCAGCCCTGCGCCCAATGCGGCGTCGCGGCCTGCACGGGTCAACTCATCGCGCCAGCGCTCGGCGATTTCCATCGCCCTTCCACCGCCGGGCACCACGCCCTTGATCCCGTGCTTAATCATAAACGCAATGCCGCGCGGGTTGGCGCTGAAGATGGGCTGCCAGCACTCGACTGGCCGGTTGCGCGGTCGCGGCACTAAGGTGATTTCCGCGAGCGTACCTCGGCGATGCGCGACCTTAGCCGGCAACTCGTAGTGCGGGCCGCAATGGGCAAACGACGGCTCGTTCCACGCCTTGAAGAGGATCTCGACTTGCTCCTCAAAGAGGGCGCGGTTGGCCGGGTCGCCTTCGAGCGGCGCGCCCAAAGTGGCCAGTTCGCGGCCAATGTAACCGCGGCCAATGCCAAAGCGGAAGCGGCCCTCGGTGAGGATATCGGCGAGGGCAAAGTCCTCGGCCAGCCGCAGCGGGTGCCACGTCGGCACGGTGTTGAACATGCTGCCCAAGTGGAGCCGTTGCGTGTGCTGGGCCAAATAGACGGCCAGCATCGGGATATTGGGGATGCCGCCGTAGCCGTCGCGCTGGAAGTGGTGCTCAGCCAACCACAGGGTGTCGTAGCCGACTGCGTCCATCAACTCCGCCATGGCACGAGCTTCGGCAAAGACCGAGGCGAGGTGCTCGTCCGCTTCGATCCGCTCATCCACCGGCTGGCCGGCAAATCCCAAATCGTCCATGGCGACGTGCCCGCCGTAAAAGTAGTCGAATTTCACGGACTCTCCTCTCGTTTACTTACTCGCTTTCGCAGTGCGTTTTTTCTATATTCGCCCACCTGTCAACGCCCATTAAAAACCACAGGAGACCTGTCATGGCAGCAAATGGACCCGTTCCCACCGCCCGCGCTCAAGGCCGCGGCCCAACCATCTGGCTGGCTGGCTCGCCCGACGAACTAAAAGAGTGGATGCCCCTCGGAATCGCCGGAATCGTCACCAACACGGTGGTGCTCAACCAATACGCCAAACAATACGGCTCGGTCATCAGCCTGATAGAGCAATACCTCAAGCTCACCGACAAGCCCGTGGTAATGGAAATCGACGGCCATTGCGTTGAAGAGCTGTTAGAAGTCGGGCAAGTTTTTACCAACATGTCGGAGCAGATCATTCTCAAGATCCCCTGCAACGTCAACGGACTCAAGGCATTTAGCATCCTCAAGGATCAAGGCGTCGAGACCTTCTGCACCACGGTGTTCTCGCTGACGCAAGCTGTGGCCGTCGCCCAAGCCGGGGCTAACCACATCCTGCCTTTTTGCGAACCGGTCAAGGAAGTGGGCGGCGACCCGACCAAGCTGATCCGCGAATGCACGCAGGTGTTCAGCGGCTGGGATCAGCGTCCATTCATCATGGCCGCCCTCATCCGCTCGGTAGAGACCGCTCATGCCGCCTTCCGCGACGGGGCCGACGAACTCGTCACCATGTGGACGGTGTACCGCGACATGATGGATCACCCGCTGACCGCGCAGTGGAACAAAACCTTTATGGACGAGTGGGTCGACATGCACCAGAGCGGCTTGTTGGAAGGCGTGCCGGTGCGCTCTGATTGACCGCGCCCTCACTCGCGCTCGGCCGGGATCTGGCACAGCAATTCGCTCCAAGCCGCGCCCAGATTCATCACGTCCCCGCCGCAGATTACCAAGTCGCAGCCCGCGTCCATCGCGGCCGTAAGCAGTGGCCCCGGCAAGGTGAAAATACCGCTCAACTTGCCGGCGGCCCGCGCCTTGGCCAAGCACGAGAGCACGGCCTCGCGCAACTCTGGATCGCCCATCTGGCCGGTGCAGCCCATATCGACCGCTAGGTCCCCTGGGCCCATGAAGATCCCGGAGAGGCCCTCCACCGCGAGTATTTCATCGACATTCGCCACGGCCTCCACGGTCTCGATCTGGACAAAAAGGTGGGTGCGCGCATTGGCGCGGGCTAGGACGTCGTGCAAGTCTTCCATGCCAAAACCCATGCCGCGCGTGCGCACGTTGAAGCCGCGTCGGCCCAACGGCGGGTACTTGCCCACCTCGACGATGCGGCGCGCGTAGGCCGCATCATCTACCATAGGGACGAGAATGATCCGCGCCCCGATTTCGAGTGCCCGCAGCACGTGGTGGCGCTCGCCATCGGGCAGGCGAATGAGCGGGAAAATGCCGCCAGCCTCCGCGGCCAAGCACAAGGTTTCGGCCCGCTCAAAGCCGACCGGGCCATGTTCGCTTTCGATCCACACCGCTTCAAAACCGACTTGCGCCGCCAGCGAGACGAGCAGGGGCGAGGCGCTGTTGACAGTGACGCCGCGAATCCGCCGCGGGCGACCGGCCTGATCTAAGAATACATCGTCAGTGATTTTTAAGGTCATGGGAATCGTTTCTCTTGCTTGAAGTCGCTCTAATGTAGCTTTATTTTCCCCGCGTCCCAACCTTCCACCGTAGAGGCCATCCTCTCATCCCGCCTCTGCGTTCATCTGCGTTATCTGCGGATACTTTTGCCGCCGGGCGTTTTCAGCCAACTTCCAAAGGAGGCGCTACATGACACCACTAGACTACGGGCGCTCGTTTTTAATCGGCAACGAGCCGGAAAACGAAGTGCGGTTTTGGGTCGAGTCGCGGACGCGCATCATCGACGAGGCCTCTGGCCAGAGCGAGGATTACGTGCAGGTGGGGTCGTGCAAGAGCGAGCACACCTTTGCCAAAGACAATCTTCTGCACGAGGATAACTACGACTTCCTACCCGTCTTTGGCCCGGAGTGGTCAGTCATCTATCGGCGTCACGCCAACCTACGCGACACCTATCGAGAAATCCGCCGCTCAGAGGAGTGTTGGGACGGGCAACAGTACCATCTGATTGTCGGGAGCGATGTGGAGGAACTGACCAGCGATGCGGCGGTGCGCGAAGCGACTTACGACTCAATGCCAATCGTCGCTCAGACCCAAGTGCGAAATGAGGAAACCAGGTTGCAGGCGATTATGGAATACCCGGTAAAAACCATGAATACCAACCGCGCCAACGATATCTACCAAGTGGACACCGGCCCGGTGGCCTTCCCAGACCTGAGCCAGCGCCGTGCCCGCCACATCGATGGCCTATCCCTAGCCTTTGTGGTCTTCAATGCGCCGCACTTTGCCGACTTCGTCCTCGAAGCGCCGACCCGCGTAGGCGACGAGCAGGTGTATCACTATTCCAAGCTGGTGTCTCTGGCAGCAATAAACAGGCTCTACGCTGTGCGATCTTAGAATTTAGAATCAAGCGCACCAACGGCGCGGTTTCTCCGCGGCAACACACCTCTTCGCTTGGCCGAGCCGGAGGCTTACTTGAGCACTGCCACGGCCGTCCCTAGGGCGGTGACGAGGATGCCGGTGCAGGTGATGAGCATGGTCATCATCCGCGCGTGGCGCGAATCGAGTTGTTTGCCTAACTCGTCAATACGTCCGTTCGTCTGATCGAAACGCCCATTCGTCTGATCGTTCATCTGATCGAAACGCCCGTTAATTTGATCGAAACGCCCGTTCGTCTCGGTGCGCAGGGCGTCAATACGCCCGCTCATCTGATCGAAACGATCATTCGTCTCGGTGTGCAGGGCGTCAATACGCCCGCTCATCTGATCGAAACGATCGTTCATCTCGGTGCGTAGGGCACCGATGTGCCCGCTCGTCTCGGTGCGCAGGGCGTCAATGCGCCCGCTTATCTCAGTGCGCAGGGCGTCAATGCGCTCGTTGGTCTGACGCACGTCATGGCGTACATCTTGGATGTCCTCGCGCAGGAAGCTGAGGGCGAGTGTGGATTCCGCAGGCGGGACTGGAGAGGACGGCTGTTCGGCCATGAGCAATTTCTCCTTGGGTAAAGGTACGCATTCGTCCTCTCCAAGCAAAAGGTGGACCATGCCGGGCAGCCGCCCGTTCTTTCTGGCCGCGATAGGTGCCATAGGCGCTGTGCTGTTACCTTGCGCCAACGACGCTGTTTCTTCGCGGCAACACACCCCTTCGCTCGACGGCACGGCGACCGTTCGGCGCGGATGACGCCGAGCCGCTACTGGGGGTAACGGCCCTCGAATCGGTGGGCATTGAAGTGGATCCGCTCAATCAGC